>NZ_LQXP01000042.1:0-30316 GCF_003268405.1 Acinetobacter sp. CFCC 11171
GGTAATTCAAATTATTTTTAAACCTATCAAATAAAACCCAACTTAATCAATTCAACCAAGTCATTGTTTTATCAGAAGTTTTGATCTTCATCACCGCCGATGGATGTGCATTCTACAGCATTTCAGGACCGTTGCAACACCCTTTTCCATTTATTTTTAATTTTTCATTACGTTTGTTTATTTATTCTACTAAATCAGTGTTTTTTACTTAAAAAAGTGTTTTTAGCGTACAGAAAGCATGCAATACGCCACAGGCACCCATAAGATAAACATTAAAACTGGCATAACACCGTGCACTTCTTCAGGCTTTCTATACAACCACTGAATAAATGGAATGGCGATACCAAATAATGTCACCATTAATAACACATCAACGAATCCACCTTTCAGTAGTAGCCACAGCCAAACTGACACACTCATCATTAAGCCAATCATCAATAAAACACAGTATTCGTATTTCCTGAGCTGCCAAAGTGTGAACCCTTGAATGATCCAGAATTGTTCTGCACATTCAAAATTTGATTTTAAGTCCATTTTGATCACGCCTAGATTGAATAAACTCAGTGCAATATAGACGGCACACATCAATTGGAATAATTGTGAAGCAGTGAAATCAAGGCTCATGATGTTCCAAGTGTTCACCTGTGTGGCGAACCAATACAAAATCACGACCGCTGTAACCGAAATACCGATACTGACAATACGGTGGGTTAGAAATCTTTTATGAAATGCCTGACGAATAATGAGTTTATTTTGATTGAGCCAGAGTGGGCTATATTTCTGTATCAGAAATACGCTAGGTATTTGCAGCTTAATTGGTTTTGATTTCCTACCGAGCAGCCAAAATTTTATTGCTGTTATACAGATGAAAGTAGATAACAACACCGCAACGAGTTGAGCGTCCAATATCGCTAGACTCAAAATGGGCAAATATGTCAAAAGACAGACTAAAACCCAATATTGATTCTGTTGTAAAAACAGCATTTGTAAAATTAATAAATTAAAGATCCAAAGTAGCATCAATACACTGATGCCAATAGAAGCTAAGAATTCATACTCAACCCAAACATATAGAAGCGCTAAAATAAATGGCAGTATCAGCAAAAAGCTTAAACTGCCTAAAAATTTGATTTCCACTGCAAAGCGACTTTTGAGCGTGATGGGCAATAGCGCTAGATAGCGATACCCTTCTCCACCGCTCAAAGCTTTACGTTGTATCGCACACCAAAATACATTTAAGGCAAGAAAGCCAGTCCAAAGAAACAGATTCGTGATTAATGATTTGCAATAAACCAAATCAATAATGGGCTGTACTAAAGATAAGAGCAGTCCGAATAGCATTGGCCCGAGAATTAATGTGATTAAAATAAGTAAATGCTTTTGCCGTGCAACTGCGTCTGCTGTGGTCTTGACATAAAATGTCCATCGATATTTCAAAAGCGTTTTTATGATTGTTCGCTGCCCAACATGTCTTTGTTTATTCATGCCGCCTGCTCATTGGACTTTAGCCGATCTAGCTCGATGATTTTTGCTGCCAGACTGTCTCTAAATACTGGATCATGGCAAGACAATAGAATCAATTTCGATTGGCTCTGTTGTAAAAGTATACTTGTTAATTCAGCCAAGGCATTTTGATCTAAGCCATTGCTCGGTTCATCCAAAATCAGTAAAGGTGCCGAAGTCATTAAGGCTGCAACCAATAAAAACTTTTTGGTTGTGCCAAAAGACATGTCAGCAAACGGCGTGGCTAAATAGTGTTCTAATTTAAATTTTTCAATGAAGATTTGATACTGCTCATGCGCTATCCCTCGAATATCACACATTAAATTTAGAAACTCCTGCCCTTGTAAAAAATCATAAATAGGGCTTTTATCTGGCACATAGGCCACAAGTTTCTCGTATTCATTGTTGTGAGGGGCATATGGCTGATCATTAATCAAAATATTGCCTGCATCAAAATCCAACATCCCAGCAATCATCGCAAGTAAGGTGGACTTCCCTACTCCATTCTCAGCAACAACAGCGACAATTCCGAATTCGCTTAACTCTAAATTTAAATTTGAAAATATACATTTTCCCGCAAAAGATTTGGACAGTTGCTGCAAGCTCAAAGAAACCATCATGATGTTCCTGATTTATTATATTAAGTTATTGATTTATTTTTGATCCATCTTCACATATCTTGGATCTGAATTAAATAGATTATTTGATAGACAAACTTAATTTTTTCAGTGTTATTCACTATCTAAATACGCCAAAATCATCTTTGATAATTCTACTTTAAGTTGTTGTTCTGTAATTAAAAAACTATTATTGCTCACATAGCGCATCATGGTAAATAAGGTACTATTAATGATCACAAAAGAGCGATGTTTCAGCGTTTCAAAGTTCCAATGTGAATAATAGCGATTAAATAAATACATCCCGACTTCAAAAAAATGCTTTTCCAAAACCTGAGAGGCATCTGAATGACTGTATTGATGCCAATGTTTTAAGATCTCAATAAAGAAGCCACGATCAGCTTTCAACATATCAAAGCCAAACTGAATACAAAGTGGGATCACCTCATAAATACTGTGCTGCTCTTGCTCCACGACTATATTTTTTAGTGCCAACCCCAATTGTTCTGATTTTCTGAGCAGTAACTCTTCTACGATTTGTTCTTTATTTTCAAAATATTGATAAATTGACCCAACGCTCACGCCAGATTTTTCCGCAATTTTGGGCGTCGTCAGCTCCAGTAAACCTTGTTCTGCAATACACAACTGCGCAGCTTGCAAAATGTTTTCCACGATCATTTTCGCGCGTTGTTGTTGTGGTCTTTTTCTCATTCTATTGCTCTCCAATGCGATAGTGTTATGCGAATTGAATGCGAATAAATATTCATATTAGTGTGGTATGAAACAATAACATTGAAGATCAAAACATGACCACTCACTTCAATACCCGGCTGTCTTCATTTCAGGCCACGCAGCAATCTAATCTGCTGAGTTTTCTGCTGTCTCATTTGACGGGTCAAGCTGCACAGCCGAATTACCCTCAATATCTTGCCCTCAATAAAGCCCTGCAATGTGGTGATCCACAGATGGAAAAAGTGCTCACGTGGATGATGCAGAACCCTAAACAGCATCGTGAATATTTTGAAATTGCTTTATTTAAAGGTGTAGAGCAACTTCCCTTTTCTATTCCCGAACTCGAACATTTTTTTAAGCATGTTGAACAAATACCGCCGTGGCTAGAGCCAGAAAAAATACAGCAAGCCCTTGAGTTCACCCATCGCCTAGGGATTAACAATGGCTTTATTTTGCGCGATCTTTCACTCATGGTCGGTTATCTTTTCCCCGGTTTCAATCAGCCGCTCATGCTGACCGGTGCTTTAAATAAACAAGCCGGTACACGTCTGGCTGAAACTACCAAATGGTGGGTAGATATCACTGAAGAACGCGGACTCGAACGTTTGCATGCGGGGTTTACATCGACGATTTATGTGCGTTTTATTCACGCTTTGGTACGGCATCAACTCCAAAAAGGCAAAGACTGGGATTTTGCAACGTGGGGGGTGCCGATCAATCAATTTGACTTGGCGATGACCAATCTTGCCTTTAGCAGTGTGGTGCTTGTGGGCATTCGCGCTTTAGGAATTTTTCCGTCAAAACAAGAAACTGAAAGCTTTTTGCATTTTTGGCGCTATGTCGGCTGGTTGATGGGTATTGATGAAAAATGGTTAATTGAAAAAGAATCTGACGGTTGGAAACTGCTGTATTGGATGCAATTTGTACACCCCCAATCCGATGCAAGCAGCATGGCTCTCGGTGCCAGTCTCTCTAAAGAACCTTTTGAAAGACAATACAAATACCTCCGACCATTTCAGCAAAAACTGGCTTATCGACAACATCTGGAGCTAACACAATTTTTTATTGGCAAAAAACGCATGCATAAATTAGGGCTCAAACCCCAATCCGCCGCATGGTTTGCCTATTATTTATTGGCTAGAAATCTCTTCCTATATTCAGGTGCTAAGCATGTCCCAAGTTTAAATCAAAAATTACAGCAAAAAGGCCGTGCGATTCAAAAACTCGGTTTAGCACTGTATCAAAGTAAGGTCAAACAACTGGCGAGTATGCACCAATAAAAAAAGCAGAGCGATCGCTCTGCTTTTTAGATGACAAATATCAAGATTTAGAATTTCATCGAAATACGTGCCCAATAATTGCGACCAATATTATTAAACTGTTGATCGGTCGCTAAACCTGTCCCTGCATCACCCAGTTTATTTAGATGTTCGGTATAGGTTTTATTCAAGAGATTATCTACACCCACAGATACATCTACACCCTCATCAATATGATAAGTACCATTTAAAGACAGTGTGCCAAAACCTGCACTTTCTTTCAGGTCATAACCCACGATATTGCCTTGGTGCGCACTAATACGATTTTGCCCATCAACCACACGCCAAAACGCTCCCAAAGTATAATTATCTTGGATATAACGTAGGTTGATACGTGCTTCTAAAGGTGAAATTTGTGGTAATGGCTTGTCATCTGTGGTGTTTTTTCCCCACGCATACATTGCGCTGACATCGGCTTGAATATGATCGTTAAATTGATAGCCAATCCCCGCTTCAGCTCCCGCAATAGTCGCATCGACATTTTTCGCACCCGCGCTAAAGGTTGAACCATGATCATGCTCACCTGTATTTGGATGATCGTGATAACTCATCAAAATAAAGTCTTGAATCAGTCCCGCATAGGCAGACGCCCATGAACTGAATGCGCCATGTTCATGTTGATAGCCCACATCTAACTGCAAAGTTTTTTCAGTCTCGACACCATTAAAGGTGTTTGTTGTGCCTGCATTACCGTGTTTAGGGCTAAATAATTCCCAATAATCTGGCATACGTTCCACATAGCCTAGACCGATATAGGTTTTACCATTGTCATGTTCAGGGTGCTTATTTTCAAAACGAATAAAAGCACTTGGCAAAGTTTCATTCAGCTCCGTGTTATAGCCACTCGCTTTCGAAGCGGCACGCTCATCTTTCACTTGCACTTGATCGAGACGAAGTCCGGAAACCAACTTATTGTTGTCACTCAATTGATAACTGACTTCTCCAAAACCACCATATGACTGAAACTTCATATCTGTTTCACGTGCTTTGTCTTTATAGCTATTGCGCATCCCTTTGCGAATACTATGTTCATTGTTCTGTGTGTCAATGCCTGTGACAAAGTCAATCTTATCCCATTCATGTGTCACAGCCATACGTGCATTTAATGTTCTGCGAGCAACATTCGATGCCATTGGCATATTCATCATGCCACTTGGTTGAAACTCACGTAAGCTGAAGTTATCCATGACATGATCATTAAAACTATAGTTGACCTGTGCTTCGATTTTTTTAATCACCTCCGTGACATTCTTTTTCTCGACACGAAGGCCTAAGCTTTCACGGGCAAATTGCGAACCATCCATTGAACGGCCTGCGTATACCGCCTCACCATCGGCTTTACCTCCAGTAAGTTCTACCCATGTATCTTCGTTTGGCGTCCAACCGAGTGCCAAATCTGTATTCCAACGCTCCCAGTCTGACGGCACAGTATTACCATCTCCATCTTGGTAGCTGTCTGCAACAGAACGGCTAGCATTTAAACGGACATATTTATGTTCATCCCCCACGGCCGCTTCGACATTATGATCTAAACGACCATAAGAGCCGATCATCACACTGACTTGACCACGGTAGTTTTTATCAGCATCGAATTGTTCAGGTTTGCGTTCAAACAAGACTGTTGCAGCAGAACCTGTATTGGCATATTGAACCGTTTGAGGTCCTTTAATTACTGAAATTCGGTCATAACTTTCAGGGGAAATATAAGAAGTGGGTGCATCCATTCGACTTGGACACGCCCCTAGATTTTCTGTGCCATCAGTCAAAATTTTAATGCGTGAACCAAACATGCCACGGAAGGTTGGATCTGCATTGGTTCCCCCATTTTTAATGGCACTAAACCCCACAATACTTTTTAAATAATCGGCCCCATCACTGGCAGGTATCGGTTGAATCGGCTGTTTGGGGTTGGCACGAACAATCAGGCCATTGGCATCATTCCCCTGATGTGATGTCACCACAATCGGTGCCAAAGTCTGTACTGCATTGGTTTCCGTCATCTCTACGGGCATCTCGTCAGCCATCACAGAAGTTGAATAGCAGGCAATACAAATTGCAGCCGCAAGAGGCTGTAGAAAAAATTTAGGCTGAGCCATGTTTATCTCACAAAATACATAAATAAAGGCGTACCTGAGTCCTCAAAGACCCAAGTTTAAAAAAAACGTCGGATTTATGCAGCGAGTGGTGGGGCTCGACCTTGCGGAAGTAAAAAGAGTTGTTGAAGAACAAACCAGACATGCTTGAAAGCTTTTTGAAAAGCAATTAAACGAACTTGAATTCGATCAAGCACTTCTTTCACATCAAGTTCAGGGGGCAAAACCAAATTGCCATAGACCGTACAATACTGACATTGATGACTGGCATCATGTTCATGGGCAGAATGATCGACTTGAACTTGCTCAGCGTGAGCGGAAGATGATTGGTCTGAATGTGCGGTATGTTCAGCATGAACATTGGGAAGTAAAAGTGCACGCGTAATGGTTTCGCAGACCGGAGCAACTTGATATTGCTTGGGCAACAATGGCTGTAAAAAAACAGCAATCTGCAAAAAAACCGCTGCAAAGGACAGCAGCACTCCACTACGAAACAATACAGGCAAACCCTAACATTTGTCTGACGCAAGTATAACAAAGCCCAATCGAAATTGGGCTTCTCTCAGGTATTTTTTAACCGCGATCAATTAACGTTTAACTGCGACTTTATCTTTTTGACGTTGGCGAACCAATTTTTCCACTTTGTCACGTGCACGTTGACGTTTCAAAGGCGATAGATAGTCGACGAACAACTTACCATTTAAGTGATCCATTTCATGTTGGATACAAACTGCGAGAAGTCCGTCCGCTTCCACTTCAAATGATTGACCTTCAAGGTTAATTGCCTGAATTTTTACACGTGACGGGCGCTCAACTTTATCGTATATTTGAGGCACTGATAAACAGCCTTCTTCATAGGGCTGCGTCTCTTGCGTCAATGGCGTAATTTTGGGGTTAATAAACACCATGGGTTGATCTTTTTCTTCAGATAAATCCATGACTATCAGCTGAATATGGTGATCTACCTGTGTTGCTGCCAGGCCAATTCCCGGTGCTTCATACATAGTTTCAAACATGTCGGCTGCTAACTGACGAATTTCATCAGTAACTTCTTCGACTGGTTTTGCAATGGTACGAAGACGGGGATCGGGGAAACTTAAAATAGGTAATAAGGCCATACGACGTCCTCACTTATGCCATTGATCAAAAAACAAAATGAAGGAATGCTTCATCAAAAAATTGTGTGTAATATCGTTATTATAACGCAGTTGCATACATAATTTTAGGAATTATGATAATGAAAAAGGTTTTGAAGGGCATGCCAACTTTTAGTGCCTTGGGGTTTAAAAAACAATTATTGGCACTTACAGTCTGTGTAAGTGTGGGGATGGGAATGGTCAGTGTTGCAGAAGCTGCCCCTGCTCGTAACGTCAATCCACCGTCATTGAAGGCAGGTGCCCCTCAAGTTTATGTGGTGAAAAAAGGCGATACGTTGTGGGATATTTCCAAGCGTTTCTTAAAAAATCCCGTGCGCTGGCCTGAAATCTGGGCGAGCAATAAACACGTGAAAAATCCGCACTGGATTTTCCCAGGTGACCGCCTATTAATGTGTACCTACAATGGCCGCCCAATCATCGGTAAAGATGAAGGTGATGGTTGTGAAGGTATCATTCGTCGCTATACAGGTGGCACTAAACTTCAACCACAAGTTCGTGTTGAATCCCTCAACAGTGCGATTCCGGTTGTTCCATTGGAATATATTAAGCAATGGCTTGAGCGCAGCATGATTGTTGCCGCTGATTCTGTTGAAGGCACACCTTACATTTTAGGTACAGCTGATCAACGTGTATTAGCTGCCAAAGGCCAAACAGTTTATGCACGCGGCCAAGGTATGCAAGTCGGTCAACGTTATGCTGTTTACCGTGAAGGCGAACCGTACATCTTTACCGATGCAAACGGCAAAAAATACAACGCAGGTTTAGAACTGACTCAAGTCGCTTCAGGTGTTGCCGTTCGTGGTGAAAACGACATTACCACTTTAGAACTAACCGATACTTATAATGCCGAAGTTCGTCGTGGTGATCGTGTTCTTCCTGAATATGACCCAATGCTGCCAACGCTGTTCTATCCAACCAATGCTGAAAATGTCACTGCTGGCGGTAGTGTTGTCCGTGTCATGGGTTCTATTGGTACCGCAGCGGTTCACAGTGTGGTGACGATAGACCGTGGTAGCTTGCAAGGCGTTCAATCTGGTCAAGTCTTTAGCGTGAACCAAAAAGGTGAAATCGTGACTGATCCAAAAACCAAAGAACGTGTTCAACTTCCAGGACAACGTATTGGTAACATCATGGTATTCAAAACGTTTGATAACTTAAGCTATGCTTATGTACTTGAGAGCGAATTACCAATCAAAGTGGGTGCAACGATTCAGCCACCACTGATGGATGACTAAGATCAAATCCATAAAAATGAGGCTGTATACAGCCTCATTTTTATTATCCAACAACGATATCACTAATAATTTTAACCCATAAAAAGAAGACATATTCAAAGGTCTCATTATGCTCAACTCATTGACTGACTTGCATTTAGATTACATTCGCCTGTGGTTTGTGGTGCAACACTCACTTCGCAGTTTCTATAAAATTCAGCAGCACTATCCTGCCCTACACCACGCCCTTAAGCCTGATCAAATCACCACATGGCAAAAATTAGGACTGCATAAAAATCATTTAAAGCGCTTTGAGGAATTTCACAGCCCAAGTGGACAGCTTAGCTTTGAAAAATGTCTTAAGGATATTGAACAATACAGTGACTTTGTACTGATTCCTGAAGACCTAAACTATCCACAACAACTTTTACCTTATAGCGACAAGCCGCCGATTCTATTTGGGCAAGGTAATGCCCAAGCCTTGATGCAACCCCAAATTGCGATTGTAGGTAGTCGCAAACCCAGTCCCCAAGGTCGACAAATTGCCTATGATTTTGCTTATTATCTGAGTGAGCAAGGGTTCTATATTAATAGCGGTTTAGCACAAGGAATTGATGAAGCGGCACATCGCGCTGCCATACAACACCACAGAACCATTGCCGTGATGGGTACAGGTTTAGATCAAACTTATCCGACCGCACATCAGAGTTTAAGACAAGAAATCATCCAACATGGGGGAACCGTAATCAGTGAGTTTCTTCCACACACTCCCCCATTGCAACACCATTTTCCACATCGAAATCGTATCGTGAGTGGGCTCAGTCTTGGTGTCATCGTGGCGGAGGCGGCATTAAAAAGTGGCTCACTGATCACAGCTCAACGCGCTGCCGAACAAGGCAAATCTATTTTTGCCATTCCAGGCCATATTTATAGTGAGTCGCATCAAGGTTGCCATCAACTCATACGCGAAGGTGCAATTTTGATTGATCATCCACAACAGGTTATTGAAGACTTGGCACTAGCCACACAGTGGCAATCACAGGCTGCCGAGACCTTAACAAACACCGAAATAGCGACACCCGAAACAGCAATACCGGACACCCCGCCACCCGAACCTATCCCAGAACATTTAATTGCGCTGTATCGGCAACTCGATTGGGTCGGCCAAAGCCTTGATCAATTGTCCATTCAACTCAAAATTGATACCGCGACATTGACCAGTCAACTGATGGAATTAGAGTTAATGGGCTATGCCACACAACAAGCCGGACACTACTTACGTTGTCGAATGGGTAAATTAGGTTCACAATAGTCCTTTGTCGAATCAGATAAGGTCTATAGAAATGATTACCACCTCTGTTGCAGAAGCAGCTTCCTGTCTTAAAAAAGGTCAGGTTCTCGCATATCCTACAGAGGCTGTTTGGGGATTGGGCTGTGATCCCTACAATGAGCAAGCCTTTCTCGAAATTTTGCGCTTAAAACAACGTCCCATTGAAAAAGGTGTGATTTTATTGGCGGCCAATGTCGCTCAAGTTGAACACCTGCTCCAAGGCTTAACAGAAGATATGCGTCAGCAAGTCATTGCAACATGGACCAACCGTAAACCCAATGAACGTGCAACTACATGGTTATTACCGGCTGGCGACCATATTCCAACATGGATTAAAGGCAATCATCCAAAAGTCGCAGTCCGTGTGACTACCCATTCTTTATGTGTAGCTTTATGCCAAGCTTTTAATGGCTTTATTGTGTCTACCAGTGCCAATCCTGCGGGATTAACCCCTGCACGTTCCTTACAAGAAGCCAATCAGTATTTTGCTAATGAACTAAATTACTTAAATGGTGATCTCGGCCTAAGCCAAGAACCAAGCAAAATTATTGATGCTGAAACAGGTGAAATCATCCGCGCATAAGCTCGGATGCCTGTCTATACCTGCCTTTTAGAAAATACAAACAAAAAAAAGCTCAGCCATATAGGGATGGCTGAGCATAAAAAAGGATGTGTATAAAATCACATCCAGAGGGTCTTGCAATCTCTGGGTAAATATCAAGTAATTATTAAGAATTACTTCCTCATTTACGATGAAAGTATTATGTAATATTTTTTTAAATTTAACAAATATATTTTTTATATAAATAAAACTACTGATAAGCACTTTATTTGTGATTTTATAACCACTTAGTCAAAATATGTATCTATTTTTGATTGATTTTTAAGACGAGAATTTGTTTTTTTAATTCAGTTTTACACTCAAAAATCCATTTTCAAAAGATTTGCTCTATAAAAAATAAGTTTGCTTGCCTATTTTTTAATCAATAATTCTCATAAATTTTCAACTTTTTACTAGATTTACTTACGCTGCGCCAAGATCACCCCAGTAATCGCCATCACTGTGCCGACGGTATGATAAAACATCCACTGCTCAGCCAACCAGAAATAGGCAATAATCGCGGTAAATACCGGCATCAAATTCATAAAAATACTGGTGCGATTCGGCCCGAGATGTTGCACAGCCAACATCCATACCAACGGTGCAATCAATGATGGAAAAATTGCCGCATAAAATACACTTGGCGCATTCGCAGGATTAATCGCGTCAATGCCTAAATACAACACGAATGGCAAGTGATATAAAACGGCAAAGAAAATTTGTACATATAAGCTCAACAGTAGCGGAAGTTTCAATTGCCATTTTTTTAAAAACACCCCATAAAAGGCATAAAAGAACACTGCGAAGATCATGAGGATGTCGCCGAAATGTCCGCCCATATTCAGTAATTGACTGAAATCTCCTTGCGCAATGACAAACAATAGCCCCGTAAATGAAATCGCACAGCCCAAGATGGCATAGCGATTAGGTACATCTTTAAGTATGAAAAATGCAACGGCAATCGTAAAAACAGGGATAAAGGCATTGATGATGCCCATATTGGTCGCCGTCGTATAATGCGCAGCGGTATAGCCCAAACCTTGATATAACACCATGCCAAAAGCACTCAGCACAGCCAATTGCTCCCAATGCTGCTTGATAAGCTGTCTTTGCTGCCAAACGGTTTTCAGCATAAAGGGGGTTAAAATCAAAAATGCAATAAACCATCGATAAAAACTAATACTGACTGGTGAAATATAATCAGTCACATAGCGGGTGACGGTAATATTCAACGACCATATAAATACCGCGATCAGAGGCAAACAAATTGCGAATTTCGCCCAACGCGCTTGAAGCAACATGTCTGACTCCTCAATATATTGTGCAAAGATTGGTTTAGGTATTTTGAGTGATGTCTGTTTTAATTGAAATACATGATTTCAGACATTTATATTGTAGTTCAGACATCGACACTTAGGCTTATATGACGTCACCACCGATTGAACAACGGATCGAGCTTTTTGAAGCACACTACACCACATTAGATGCTGTCTATCCGCACAGTTGTCTTTGGGGTGATTTTAATTTTTGTCTCGATGGTATTTTCGAATATGAGATACAAGGGCAACATCATCTCTCACCTGCCAGTTATGGGGTGTGGATTCCCCCCCAGACAGAACATTGCTCAGTCGCAATTGATGAGCAACCTATTCATTATGTGGCAATCCGACTAGCACCTGATCTCTGCATAAATTTCCCCAAGCAGACGGAAGTATTTAGTATCCAGCCTTTCTTTCGTTTGTTGGTGCAAGAAATTTTGGCCTTTCCTACAGAGCAACATACCACACCACCCTATCGACACCTGCTACAGGTCTTATTCGACCAGTTAAAAACTGCGCCCAAACATCAACATTATTTACCGCAAAGCCATGATGCGGTGTTAAAGCCGATCTTGGCGCAGCTTGCAGATGTAGATCATTTTAGTTTGAGCCTACAACGATGCTTATCCAATGTCGGTTTGAGTGAGCGTCAGTTATTGCGGCTGAGTCAGAACGAACTGCAAATGAGCCTTTCTGAATGGCGAAACCGTGCAAAAATTATTTATGCCATTCAACAACTCCGTGCTGGTCAGTCTATTAAAGCTCTCAGCTATGAATTGGGCTATCAACACAGTTCAAGCTTTATTGAGTTTTTTAAACGCTATACAGGAAAAACCCCGAACCAACATCGTGCCTCAAGTTAAATACAAAGCAATAAATCAAGCATCAGCTCGAATTCTGCAAACTACTACAAAAATTATGCGAAAAGCCTATCGATAAAAGCTTGCTGTTCACCAGATTTCCCTTTAAAACAAGGATGAAAGGCACAACTTCAACTAGGAACGAATATGTCAGCTTCAGTTTACGATATCCCAGTAAAAACCATCCAAGGTGATGACACCACACTCAATCAATACCAAGGCAAGGTTTTATTATTGGTCAATGTGGCCTCTAAATGTGGGCTAACACCGCAATATGAAGGCTTAGAAAAACTCTATACAGAGAAGAAGTCGCAAGGCTTTGAAGTCTTAGGCTTTCCTGCCAATAACTTTTTAGAACAAGAACCTGGTTCTGAAGCTGAAATTCAAGAATTTTGCTCAATCAACTACAAGGTTGATTTCCCACTTTTTGCAAAAATTTCTGTGGCAGGCGCGGATAAACACCCACTTTATCAAACCTTAACCCAAGCCATTCCTGAACGCATTGGTGAAGGCCCATGGTGGGATGATTTAGTTGAATACGGTTTAACACCAAATCCAAAGCCTGAAGTGCTCTGGAACTTTGAAAAATTCCTCGTGAATAAACAAGGCGAAGTTGTGGCTCGATTTGCACCCGACATCAAGGCAGATGATGCACGTATTGTCGATGCCATTAACGCTGAATTAGCCAAATAATTCGACAATTTTTCAGTCTCTCAGTTAAGATTATTATGATTTTAACTGAGATTGATCATTTTAAATTATCATATATTGATAATTTGCACATTTTATCCATTGTTTTAATATTTCACATACACATTGTTCAAAGCTTCCCTGTAAATACTCATTACGATGAGTCTTATCAATTCACATCCAGCAGTAAACAGGTGAACTTATGAATACATTAATGAAAGCTATCGTTTTATGTATTTTTTGACAGCACGTGTTTCTGCGCTAACAATAGATGCACGGCAAAAAACTCAAAAGACGAAAACCCAACAGCACACTAAACAATACACACGGGTAAAAACCAAAGCCAGAACAAGAAAAAAGCGGTAAATCCATCACATACCTGGCGTTCTGGACAAAAAGTACCTTCTGAATACCGTGGTCATCGCTACAAAGGTGACCTCAACAAATATAAAAAATTGTCTAAATCAGGCAAAAACCAACAATGGATTAAAGTGAATAGTGACTACATTTTAATGAATGCTGTCAGCCACGCCATGATCAAAATCATTGCGGGTTAACACATTATAAAATATCAAAAGAGGGCAAATGCCCTCTTTTTTTGCTCAAGCGATTATTTTGTTATTGCTTTGCAACAATCTATTTTTAATCCATATTCTACCCCTATATTTAAAGTATAGAATTAATTTATAGTGTGATCATTGAATGAAAAAGCTTGTGCAGAATGCCCTTCTCCCTTTTGCCATTTTTAGTGGTGTTTTGGTGCTGATTGGCTGTGAACCTGCCACAGCACCGCAACAGGAACAAGAAATCGCAGCAGAAAATGATCGCCCTGCAACAACATCAACAAACGAAGATCAATCTGCGACACAAAGTCAGGCGACCGATCAAAGCCAATTAAAAAGCGGCAATATGTTTTATATCGTTCGCGATGTTGCGGATATGCAACTTAAAGCCGGCAATTATGTTGAACAACTCAAACAAACGCAGGTCGATTTAGAAGCCGCAGTCAGCAACCAAGATCATCTCCAATTGCAAAAAGCAGCAACCCAGCTGCAACAGCAGCTCAAAGGTTTCAATCAAGCATTGAATGATTTAAATCTAAAAAGCACTGAGATTAATGATATTCGCAGCAATCTACAGGCAGCGAATCAGCAAGTATTGGCCTCACCTTTTCTCAATGGACAAGTCGATTTAAGCAAAGTTGATTTTCAGAAAATCCAAAATCAAATGGGAAATATTCAAGCGGAAATGCTGAAATTGGCAGGTATGTTGATCCAAGACCAAGCAGCTAAAAGCTCATCTAATGCAACCACTAAAACTGAATAAGTAGCGAAATTTAGTATTTCCATTGCATTCCACCTGTTGTAAATCAAAAAAGCGTTAGACCTTGAGCTAACGCTTTTTTCTTACAGTTCCGCTATAGAACACGACTGTTTTTCCTTTTAGATTAATGCTGAATAATAAAGCCAATGATGGAACAGTTATGTCAAACGCTGTGATTTATAACATTACACCCATTACCTTTCGTTTAGATTTAAAAGATCCTTTCTTATTTACTGCTCATCATATTGATCATTTTCCTGCTGCAAATGCAGACATGGGGCCAAAAACAGCCGCAGAGAATGATGAATTCAATATGTACTATGGCGATGTGGTTCCAGGTTTCCCAGAGCATCCACACACTGGCTTTGAAACCATTACCTTGGTTGAACAAGGCTATGTCGATCACTTTGACTCATTAGGCAATGGCGGACGCTATGCTGCGGGTGATGTGCAATGGCTGTCTACAGGCAATGGCGTTGAACACTGTGAAATGTTCCCCCTACTGCATGAAGATAAAGCCAATCCTTTTGAACTTTTCCAAATTTGGTTTAATTCATCAGCTGAACAGAAAACCCATGATGCTGACTATAAAATGTTTTGGCGTGAAGAGATTCCTCACGTCTTTGAAACGGATAGTGAAGGAAAAAAATCGGATATTCGCGTGATTTCAGGGCAGTTTAAATCCACTGATGCTATTTCCCGACCGCCACACTCATGGGCGGCTGCCGCAGAAAATAAGGTCAACATTTATTTAATCACCATGCAAGCAGGTGCAGAGTTGGTGATTCCCGCAACAACAAGTAGCTCCAACCGTTTTGCTTATTTCTATCAAGGCAATACATTAGAAATAGAAGGTCAAACCATTCAGATGAAGCATTTGGTTGAACTCCAATCAGATGCCGACGTCCATCTCAAAGCAGGTGGATTAGAAGCACGGATTCTGTGGTTAGAAGGTGAACCAATTAATGAACCCGTGGCGATGCGCGGTCCATTTGTGCTCAATACCACGGAAGAACTCGATGCGGCTTTTAAACGCTATCGTGAAACCCATTTTGGAGATTGGCCTTGGCCAACACCAGCTCCGGTTTTCAAACGTGATCAGGCTCGATTTGCCAGTTATGAAGGCGGTAAACGTGTAGAACACCCAGAGCAGGAAAGCTCACAAGCGTCTTAAAGTTCAATTAGTTGGATTGAGCAAATTCAAAGGTATTACAGTTTTTATCTTGTCCAAGTGCGCGCTGAACATCTTGTTTAAAACGTGCTTGGGCAAAGCTATATTGCTTCGGTAAAAATAAGGTAATACGTGTCGTCTGCGGATCTAAACTTTCGACCAACATTTTATGCAAATACGCCCCATGCTCAGTTCGTGCCATCAATGTCCCCTGCTCCAAATGCTCTTCTAAACGATTATCGGTATAGACGTAGCGATTGTTCGCGGTAAACGCAACACAGTGATTATAGGCTTGTCGCAGATTTCGAAAGGCGGTCATATATGGGATTTTAAGCTCCGTACTGATGCCATTATCAACCGATTCAGCGACAAGTGCAGCTTCAGTGGGAAGATTGGGTGTCGTGACGTATTGGCTTTGACATGCAAGGAGCAAACCACAACAAAGACACAGCGATAAACTGTTGAAAAATTTGTGCATACGGACCTTTGCAACTTGTTCTTATTTATTTTGCAGAGATTGTAGCAAAACTGGGTTGCTGATTTAATACTCTACTATTCATTCCGTGCTTTCATTGCAAATACTATGCAGCTGATTATTTTTACAGGCGTTCAAGCCTCTGGCAAATCAACCTTTTACATGTTGAATTTATATCATAGCCATTTACGTATTAATTTGGATATGTTGAAAACCCGACATCGGGAAAATATGATCTTTGAAGCAGGTTTGGCATCCAAAACCAAAATGGTGATTGATAATACCAACCCAGATCAGGAAGCTCGTGCTCGCTATATAAAACGCGCAGTAGATGCAGGGTTTGAAGTCATTGCTTACTATTTTGAAACCGATTTGGACAGCACCTTAAAGCGTAACAGTTTTCGTGAAGGCAAAGCCCATATTCCAGAAGTTGGCGTGCGTGCGACTTATCGCAAGCTTCAAGTTCCATCACAGGATGAAGGCTTTGATCAAATTTTTAAAATTAAAATTATCAGTCACGGCGAGTTTTCAATTTTACCCATGCATGAATAACAACCATTAACCTGCTTTTTGGCTATCTTTCCATTTTTTAAAAGCCGATTGCATGGCCTGACGCTCATATGGTTTCACTAAACGACTTTCTAATGAAGCAAAATCACCTTTATAAGCAGCAGCGACCATCGATTTTGCCAGTTCTTGAATACTCACGCGCCCACGGTGTTCATATTGCTGGACTTCTTCATGGGAGAGTTCAACATCCCAACATGACACGACAGAACTTAGATCAACCGCAATGCTCAAATAATATTGATCAAAGTCTTGATAAAGTTCCCAAAAATGCGGCTCATAGGCGATAAGGTTCATGGTGCAATGCTAGCTGATTGAATTTAATCACCATAAAGATTGTATTGAATAAAATATATTCAACTTTAGATTGATCAATTTCAACTAATTTAGGGATAAAAACTACCCTTTCGAGTAGTTTTTTATCTACATATAAACCTTTATTTCAATGCGATGGTGGCTTTGCTGCAATTACCACCTTGTGCAAATGCATATTCGCTAACGGCCTTTTTGCCTGTTTGCTCATCAACCAGTTTTAAATTTGCCCCACCTACAAATGCGCCCATTTTAATAAATTGCTGAACAAAATATTGTTTACCTGCCGCAGTTTCAATATCCAAATCGTTAGGTGAAAATTCTGATTCAGTCGAAATTGTATGTTTTTGATTACCAAATACTTCTTTATAAAAAAATACTCCACGAGAGGTTTCACCTAAACATTCCCCATCTACCCATACATCTTTCTTTAAGGCAGGGCCTTTCACAGAAGCTGAGCGATATACGTAAATTCCTGCATTGACTTCTTGTGGGGGAATTAAATTATTCGACTAGTGCTGACGCATTTTGATCTGCTTTAGGTACGGATGCACACCCAACAAATCCCAAAGATAATAGTAATGTAAAAAAGATTTTATTAGACATCATTAATTCCATTGATATATTTTTAAGCATTTGAAAAATAACAATTAATCAAAATATAATCAAATTTATTTATTATTCAGCCATAAAAAAACCACCCTTTCGGGTGGCTCTTTCAATCTCAAACTGCGTCTTATTGAGCGCGGTTTTTGATTTTGCGGATGGTTTCCAACTGAGCAGCAGTTTCTGCAAGAGCAGCCAAAGCAGCAGCTGAGTCCAAGTCGCTCTTTTGATTTGCTAACAATTGTTCAGCTTGTTTACGAGCTTCAATAATTGCTGCTTCATCAAGGTTGTCAGCACGTACTGCAGTATCTGCAAGTACAGTAACAACGTGCGGTTGAACTTCAAGTACACCACCTGATACATAGATTAATTCTTCTGTACCATTTTCAAGCAGAACGCGGATTGCGCCCGGCTTGAGCAAAGTTACTAGTGGCGCATGGCCAGGCATAATACCTAACTCACCACCAGCACCTTTAGCAATTAGCATAGTTACAGCGCCAGAGTACAAAGACTCTTTAACACTTACAACGTCACATTGCATAGTCGCCATGAGAATCTCCTAAATTAGGGAACTAATTAAAGTTTCTCAGCTTTAGCAATAACTTCATCAATACCACCAACCATGTAGAACGCTTGTTCTGGAATGTGGTCGTATTCACCAGCTAGAAGACCTTTAAAGCCACGAATTGTTTCTTTAAGCGGTACAAGTTTACCAGGAGCACCAGTAAACACTTCAGCTACGTGGAACGGTTGAGAGAAGAAACGTTGGATCTTACGTGCACGGTATACAGTAAGTTTGTCTTCTTCTGCCAATTCGTCCATACCAAGAATTGCGATAATGTCTTTCAATTCTTTGTAACGTTGAAGAACGTTTTGAACTGAACGAGCGATTTCGTAATGCTCAGTACCCACTACAAGTGGATCTAACTGACGTGAAGTAGAGTCAAGTGGATCGATCGCTGGGTAAATACCAGAAGATGCGATGTCACGGCTCAATACAACAGTCGCGTCCAAGTGAGCGAAGGTAGTCGCAGGCGATGGATCTGTTAAGTCATCGGCAGGTACGTATACCGCTTGGATTGACGTAATAGAACCAGACTTAGTAGACGTAATACGTTCTTGAAGAACACCCATCTCTTCTGCAAGAGTCGGTTGGTAACCTACTGCAGATGGCATACGACCTAGAAGTGCTGATACTTCAGTACCCGCTAGTGTATAACGATAGATGTTGTCGACGAACAATAGAACGTCACGGCCTTTACCGTTTTCATCTTTTTCGTCACGGAAGTACTCAGCCATAGTCAAACCAGTCAACGCTACACGTAAACGGTTACCTGGTGGCTCATTCATCTGACCGTAGACCATTGCTACTTTGTCTAGAACGTTTGAGTCTTTCATTTCGTGATAGAAGTCATTACCTTCACGAGTACGTTCACCAACACCAGCAAACACAGATAAACCTGAGTGAGCTTTCGCGATGTTGTTGATCAACTCCATCATGTTTACAGTTTTACCAACACCGGCACCACCGAACAGACCAACTTTACCACCTTTAGCGAACGGGCAAAGTAAGTCAATGACTTTAATACCAGTTTCTAAAAGGTCAGTAGAAGCCGCTTGTTCTGCATAAGAAGGCGCTTGACGGTGAATTGGTAAACGAGCTTCAGTACCAACAGGACCAGCTTCGTCGATAGGGCGACCAAGAACGTCCATGATACGACCTAAACATGCAGTACCTACAGGTACAGAGATAGGCGCGCCAGTGTTAGTTACAGTAAGACCACGCTTAAGGCCTTCAGTAGAACCCATTGCAATAGTACGAACTACGCCATCACCAAGTTGCTGCTGAACTTCTAATGTAGTTTCAGTACCATCAACATGGAGAGCGTCATAGATCTTAGGAACGCTGTTACGTTCAAACTCGACGTCGATAACCGCGCCGATGATCTGAATGATACGACCGCTACTCATTGCTGTCTCCTCAATTCAAACTAATAATGTTAAACGGCAGCGGCACCACCAACGATCTCAGAGATTTCCTGAGTAATCGCGGCTTGACGCAGCTTGTTATAAATAAGTTGTAGGCTCTTGATCAATTCACCCGCGTTATCAGTTGCAGCTTTCATTGCAACCATACGAGCAGACTGTTCACATGCGATGTTTTCAATCACACCTTGATAAACCATAGACTCAATGTAACGAACCAATAAACCATTTAGAAGCTCTTCAGCTTCTGGTTCATAGATATAGTCCCAACCGTATTGACGATTTAGGCCTTCGCTTTCCTCAGCAGCTGCTAAAGGAACAAGCTGTTCGATTTTTTGGTTTTGAGTCATGGCGTTGACAAAGCCGTTTGACACTAGATAAATACGATCTAACTCGCCTTTATCAAACGCGTCTAACATCACCTGTACAGAACCAGTTAACTGTTCAAGACTCGGAGCATCACCTACGTTTGTAGTTGCACCAAGAACTTTACCGCCGTAGTTTTTAAAAAACGAAACCGCTTTTTGACCAATTAAAGCAAATTGAACTTCAATTGACTGCTCTTGTTGCTGTTGTACGTGTTTGACCACTTTTTTGAACAAGTTAATGTTCAAACCACCAGCAAGGCCGCGATCTGAAGAAACAATGATATAGCCAACGCGCTTTACAGGACGTTCAACCATATAACGGTGTTTGTATTCAGGGTTCGCTTGTACCAAATGAGCAATTACACGGTGCATATTTTCGGCATACGGACGGCCTTGAGCCATGCGCTCTTGCGCACGACGCATCTTAGAAGCTGCTACCATCTGCATCGCGCGAGTAATTTTCTGCGTGCTTTTGATACTAGCTACTTTGGCGCGAATTTCTTTTAAATTTGCCATACGCTTAACCTAGTATTCGAAAGCCCTTTCGAGCTTTCGAAGGTTGATCCGTGAACCAAACCAGAACCAGATTCAACATCGTTGAATCTTAGTAAGTTTGAGTCGCTTTAAAGCTTTCAATACCTGCTTTGATTGCTGCTTCGATTTCTTTATCGTAAGCACCAGTCTCGTCAATTTTTTGCATTAACGCAGCATGTTCTGAACGGAAGTAAGAGATCAACGCAGCATCAAATGCAACGATTTTCTTCACTTCTACGTCAGCCATATAGCCTTCGTTAGATGCATAAATTGAAACAGCTTGGTCAGCAATTGAGTATGGAGCATATTGTTTTTGCTTCATAAGCTCAGTTACACGTTGACCATGTTCAAGCTGTTTACGAGTTGCTTCGTCAAGGTCAGAAGCGAACTGAGCAAACGCAGCTAATTCACGGTATTGCGCAAGAGCGGTACGGATACCACCTGACAATTTTTTGATGATCTTAGTCTGAGCAGAACCACCAACACGTGATACAGAGATACCCGCGTTCACAGCAGGACGAATACCTGCGTTGAATAATGATGTTTCTAAGAAGATCTGACCGTCAGTAATCGAAATTACGTTTGTAGGTACGAATGCAGATACGTCACCGGCTTGAGTTTCAATAATCGGTAATGCAGTTAATGAACCAGTTTGGCCTTTAACTTCACCGTTAGTGAATTTCTCAACGTAGTCAGCAGATACACGTGAAGCACGTTCAAGTAAACGTGAGTGTAGATAGAATACGTCACCAGGATATGCTTCACGACCTGGTGGACGACGTAGAAGCAATGAAATTTGACGGTAAGCAACAGCTTGTTTAGACAAGTCATCATAAATGATAAGCGCGTCTTCACCGCGGTCACGGAAGTACTCACCCATTGTACAACCAGCATACGGAGCAAGATACTGCATCGCTGCAGGATCAGCTGCAGCAGCTGCTACAACAGTTGTGTACGCCATAGCGCCAGTTTCTTCTAGCTTGCGCACAACGTTAGCGATAGTCGATTGTTTTTGACCAATTGCTACGTAGATACATTTAATGCCAGAGTTTTTCTGAGCGATGATCGCATCGATCGCCATAGCTGTTTTACCAGTTTGACGGTCACCGATGATCAACTCACGTTGACCACGACCAACAGGGATCATTGTATCTACTGATTTATAACCAGTTTGTACAGGTTGATCCACTGATTGACGCCAAATTACGCCTGGTGCTACTTTTTCAACAGCATCAGTAAGTTTTGCGTCAATAGGGCCTTTACCATCAATTGGGTTACCCAAAGCATCTACTACACGGCCTAAAAGTTCTGGACCAACCGGAACTTCTAATACACGACCTGTGCAACGAGCTTTTTGACCTTCTTGAAGGCTTAAGTAGTTACCTAAGACAACGGCACCCACTGAATCCTGTTCTAGGTTCAGTGCCATACCAAATAAGCCGCCGTCGAATTCGATCATTTCACCGTACATTGCATCAGCAAGGCCGTGAATGCGCACAATACCGTCGGAAACCATAACAATGGTCCCTTCGTTCTTAGCGGTCGCGCTGGTGTCCAGATCGCCGATACGCTGTTTAATGAGCGCACTGATCTCGGATGGATTCAGTTGTTGCATTGCGCTATACCTCAATCTTTTTAAAGTTCAGTCTTCAAGCTGTTAAGCAAGAAGACGAGTCCGCATTTTTTCAAGCTTGTTAAGCGCAGAATCATCTATCACTTGGTCGCCTGCACGAATAACTACACCCGCGATTAACGCTGGGTTAACTTCTACTGAAACATTTACGGCAGCTTCGAATTTTTTCTCTAATGCATGCGCAAGTAATTGTTCTTGTACAGAAGTCAATGGGAATGCAGATTCAATCACTACATCCACAGTATTGTTATTCTGTGATTTGAGCTGTTCGTATTCTTCTGAAATTTCAGGAAGAAGTGCCAGACGGTCATTATCAGCAAGCAATGTCAAAAAGTTTGACACTGCTGCAGTCTGGTCTTCACCTAAAACTTTTGCGAAAACACTTACCTGCTCAGCAGGAGTAAGCTCAGGGCGATTTAGATAAGCTGAAAATGCTTCGTCTTGCACCGCAGCACTGAGCAAGTTTAATGCATTTGACCAAGCGTCAGTTGCATTTTGCTCAGAAGCGTAAGCAAATGCTGCTTTAGCGTATGGGCGTGCCAACGTCAAGAGTTCAGCCATAATCCGCCTCTCTTAAAGTTTAGCAGCCAGCTGAGTCAGCATGGCATTGTGAGCTTCTGCGTCAACTTGCTGGTTCAGAATTTTTTCTGCGCCAGTAACTGCAAGAGCAGCAACTTGTTGACGTAATTCTTCGCGAGCAGCATTGATTTCAGTATCAACAGCTTCTTTAGCTTGTTGACGAATACGCTCACCTTCAGCCGCAGCTTGAGTACGCGCTTCTTCTACCAATTGCGCACCACGACGGTTCGCTTGTTCGATCAATTGAGCCGCTTGTGCTTTAGCCGCATCTAATTCAGCTTTCACTTGTGCTTGCGCATCCGCAAGGTCAGCTTTCGCTTTTTCAGCAGCGTTTAAGCCATCAGCGATTTTACGCTGACGCTCACTAATCGCATTGATTAGTGGTGGCCAAACAAATTTCATGCAGAATGCGACAAAAATCGCAAAAGCAATCGCTTGGCCAATCAATGTGAGGTTGATATTCATTGCTATTCCTCAATAGTTTAATTTAGGAATTAAGCTGATTAACCTACAAATGGATTAGCGAAGATGAAGAACAAGCCAATACCAACACCGATCATAGGCACAGCATCAAGAAGACCCGCGATTAAGAACATACGAGTTTGAAGTTGTGGAGCCAATTCTGGTTGACGAGCAACAGCTTCTAAGAAACGGCCGCCTAGAAGACCAAAGCCAATCGCAGTACCTAAAGCACCAAAAGCGATCAAGATAGCAGATGCAATTGCAACTAGACCTAAAGTGAGTTCCATGATAATTCCTCAGAGGTTAGGTTTATACCAAATTAAGTTAAAAAATTGTGTGCCCAACCACCCTTTGACAGTTGAGCAATACCATTAATGCTTTTCGCTAGCCATACTCATATATACGATAGTCAACATCATGAAAATGAATGCTTGTAACGTAATAACAAGAATATGGAAGATCGCCCAAGGCACAGACAACGCCCACTGGATCCAGAACGGCAATAATGCGATCAAGATGAAGATCAACTCACCCGCATACATGTTACCGAACAGTCGTAGAGCCAATGAGATTGGACGTGCAATAAAAGTTACTAATTCAAGAATAATGTTTACTGGAATAAGTAATGCTTTTAAAACTGGGTTACTTGGGTTAAATGGGTTAAGTGCAAATTCTGCACCGAATCCGACAAGACCTTTCTCACGGATACTATAGAAAATAGTTAACGCAAATACTGACAATGCCATACCAAGGGTAATGTTAGGATCAGTAGATGGAACGATTTTGAAGTAAACGTGGTGAGGATCCATACCAAACACGTTAGCACCGATCAATTGAGCTGTATAAGGAATCCAGTCAACAGGGATCAAGTCCATCAAGTTCATGAGGAAAATCCACACGAAGATGGTCAACGCTAACGGCGCGATTAAGCGCGATTTGCCATGGAAAGTGTCACGGACACTTGAGTCAACGAACTCGATAATCATTTCGATTGCAGACTGGAACTTGGTCGGAACACCAGAGTTTGCAGCTTTCGCCACAACCCAGAACAACAAACAGAAAACAATACCAAGGCCGATAGACCAACCCATTGAATCCAAGTGAATAGCAGTGAACCCCATCTCTTGAGCTTCTTTAGCAGTCTCAGCTAACTTCCAAGTACCATCTGGCATTTTGCCATAGGTCATGTTAGTCAAGTGATGCTGAATGTACTCGGTCGAAGTAAGGGCATGTTCTTCAGCAGCCATAAATCACACCTGGTCAATGTCAAAACTAATAGAGAAAACGAATATCGCGTGCTGCCTGATATCTCGTTACTCTCCAAAAAACTTTTCAATTTTTTGTTGTGCTTATACTCGTTTTTTTAAGCGTGTTGCCCAAAAAGGAGCGACCCACGACATACTTTGTACGAGCATAAAACCACAAAACAATGCCACCGCTGACAACGGTTTGACATTGATCAAAATCAAAATGAATCCAACAATCACGATTGCAAACTTGCCCATTAAGCCACGATACATGTTTGACAGCACCTGTTTAGAGGCACGGGCACCAGCCGCACGAAACGACTGCCATGAAAAGTAGCTACTTGCTAGCCAGCATACCAACGCACCCAAAGCTGCACTATATGCTGTGATTGTGTCTTTAAGGACCCAACCAATCAGGGCTGAAACAGGAATCATTACTGCTTGTAAGATGACTAAAGCTTTCGCTAATCGTCGATCAATCATGCGACTAGTTCGACTCATTTTTGTTCACTCACAGCAATTCTGCTTGACAAGTTTAACTGATGATTATTTTTAATCGCAGGCATTATAGAGTTACACCCCTTAACTTGCAATCTTTTCCCGACCTTAGTCGTGTTTTTTTAAATTGGTAAACTGCTTTCAAACTAATCAATAGTTGTTTGTTTTTTACATTACTTTCGCGCATTTAGTGTGCACTTCAGGGTTTTATCAGCCAACATCTTCCATGCTGTTACAAAATCCCCTGCCCCACTCATGGTTTCGTCCACCGGCTGAAAGACGATGCCACCGAGCTTTTGATACTGATTTTGGCTGGCATGTGCTTCTGCAAGTAAGCATACTTTTGGCTGCGCGCGATGGTCTTTCAAGTATTTGATTTGTGCCAATGTCGGCGCGACATGTGGATCATCTGTCAACGCACCGGTAAATTTCAAATTCAGTGAGCGCTCAAGATATTGATAGGCATCGTGGTAGGACCAGTAAGGCTGAGCACGGCTCGACACATCTGTTTTTTGGGCTGTGATCAAGAGTTTCTGCGCAAATGCACGCGCATTGGCCCAATATTTTTCACGATGTTCTGGAAACTGTTGTGAACGTAAAGCAGCAATAAAAAAGCCAATTCGAACCGCATTGTTAGGTTCAAGCCAGACATGTGTATCGATTGTGCCTTTTAATGCATTGCCACGAACATCCCGTAATGGCAAAGCACTGATAATGCCTGAGTCTAAAATAGCGATACTTTTGCCACTTTCACCTAACATTTTTGCTAAAGGTGCTTCGTGTGCATGGCCTAACCATAAAACGAGATTGGCATCTTGCACGGTTTTACGGTGCACAGGCGTCAAACTCACATCATGTCCAGATTGATGGTCAAGCAATAGTTTTGGCTGCTCTACACCCTTGAGTACATCCTTCGCGATTAGATAAATCGGTTGTGTAGAAACAACGAGGCCTTGCGCCCAGCTCATCACACTAAATAAAGCCAAACTACAAAAAAGAATTACACGGGACATGGGGAGAGAGCACCATAAAATGAATAGTGTTATAATATAACAAAATCGTAAAAAAACCTACGTCTGTTCGTAAGTCCTTACGCTTCATGTTAAGATTTAAAGTCTTTTTCTTTATACAGTTTCGTACTCGAGGTTGGCTATGAGCGCATGTTCACACGAACATCATAATGCTTTGCATGGTGTACACGATCATCATAATGTCGAACAGCGCCTTGCTGAAGCTGAGAGTCTCTGTAGTGCGACGGGTGCTCGACTTACGCCCTTGCGTAAAGAAGTATTAGAACTGATCTTAAATGCAACAGGACCAATGGGCGCTTATGACCTTTTGGCTAAAATCAAAAGTGAGTCTGACCGACCTGCAGCTCCACCGACAGTGTACCGTACGCTGGATTTTCTGCTTGAAAAAGGTTTGATTCACCGTCTGACTTCGATTAATGCGTACATCCCGTGTTGCCATCCGCGCGAAGGACATCAAGCAGCATTTCTGATTTGCACAGACTGTAAAATAGTCAAAGAAGCATCTGCTCAAGGCTTGATGGCGCAACTCGATGAATTGTCTGCATCCGATGGCTTTACTGCACATCACAGTATTATTGAAATTTCAGGGATCTGTCAGCAGTGCCGCAGCAAACACTAAATATGAAGCCCATTGTGGCTTTAGAGCATGTTCATGTCCGAATCGATGAACGTGACATTTTAAAAAATGTAGATTTCGCCTTACACGAAAAAGAAATTGTCACATTGATTGGTCCTAATGGTGCAGGCAAATCCACGCTAATCAAAGTGTTGTTGGGTATTGTAAAACCTGTATCTGGCAAAGTGATCAGCACACAAAAATTAAAATTCTCATATGTGCCACAAAAATTTAATCCATCACACAGCTTACCGCTACGTGTGTGTGATTTATTGGCCCTAGAAAAATGTGATGCCAATATCAAGCAAGAAATTATTCGTGATACAGGCATTGCCAAGTTACAACAATCTAAAGTTCAGCAATTGTCGGGCGGCGAACGTCAACGTGTATTGATTGCACGGGCTTTATTGCGCCAACCGAATGTATTGGTTTTGGATGAACCCATGCAAGGTCTGGATATCCAGTCTGAAGCAGAACTGTATGACTACGTGCGTAGCTTGCCAGAAAAATATGGCTGTGCAGTTTTGATGGTTTCTCATGATTTACAATGGGTCATGCAAGGCACGCACCGTGTGGTTTGCCTGAACAAACATATTTGTTGCAGTGGCTTGCCTGAAAATGTGCAGCAACATCCTGAATATCAAGCGATCTTTGGAACAAATCGTGTGTTCTATCAACACCATCACGATCACTGTGCGCATGGCGATAGTGCAACGCCTTGCCAGCATGACTCTCGTCCCCATATTCACCCTGAACCGGAAGCATAATCCATGATGGAATGGCTACAACTCCTTTTGCCAGCATGGATCATGGGCACTTTGCTGGTGTTCCTGACTGCGCCGCTTGGCTGTTTAATGTTATGGCGTCGCATGTCATTTTTTGCGGACACCATGGCACATGGCACTTTACTCGGTGTCGCCATTGCCGGTGCGATGAGTCTACCGCTTTGGACAGGCGTTACATTGATTGCGCTCTTATTGGTTGCAATCTTATGGGTGTTACACGATCCACGCTTGCCCAATGACGCTTTGCTCGCGCTTTGTTCTGCAACACTCCTGTGCTCAGGCTTACTGTTCATACAACATTTGCCCAGCTTAAGACCTGAATTACTCAGCTATTTATTTGGTGATTTACTCACCATTTCTTGGTCAGATTTGCCTGTCTTTGCAATGGTGATCATTGTGGCACTGACCGTGCTGTATAAAAGTTGGCAATCGCAGATTCAGATTGCCATTGACCCCGATATTGCAGTCAGTGAAGGTGTCAGTGCCAAATGGCAACGTCTGATTTTTATGTTATTACTGGCATTATTTACTGTATTGGCTTTACGAGCTGTCGGCTCATTGCTGATGGGTGCATTGTTAGTGATTCCTGCATTAACCGCTCGTTTATTGGCAAATTCCCCGAAACAAATGGTGCTGTGGTCTTTCATCATTGCCCAAGTCGGTGTGACCGTGGGGTTATGGTCGAGTGCTGGTTTAAATACTTCTACAGGACTGACCATTGTATTAACCATGGCGCTGCTCTTTGCCCTAATTTTTATTCTACAAAAATTTAAGAAAGTGGCTTAAGTAGGAACGTTCATTGTTCAATTCGCGACATATAAAAATGAAAAAGCCATGCAACTGCATGGCTTTTTTTGCACGTCAAATACGATGCTCAGAATCATCTCACTGGATTTATTGATGCACCAAACTCAATAAGCTCGCCGCACAAGCAAATAATACCGCAAAGGTTCGATTCAAATATTTTTGTTGTTTGGGTGATTTTAATAATCGCAGTACTTTTGCAGCGAGACCGGTATACCCCGCCATGACAATCAGATCGATGCTAATCATCGTTGCAGCCATAATGACATATTGAATCCATTGGGGTTTGGATAAATCTAAAAACTGCGGCAAAACTGCCAACAAAAATACAATCGCTTTAGGATTGCTCATATTGACCAAAAAGCCATGTAAAATTAATTTTGAACGTGATTTATTTGGTAAATTTTGTTGAATTTCAATAGACTCTATTGGCGCTGTCCACTGTAAATAAGCCAAATATAATAAATAGCCCACACCAAACCATTTCACGATCATAAAAGCCCATGGTGTCGTCGCAAATAAGACCCCTG
Organism: Acinetobacter sp. CFCC 11171; assembly: GCF_003268405.1. Taxonomy (NCBI): domain Bacteria; kingdom Pseudomonadati; phylum Pseudomonadota; class Gammaproteobacteria; order Moraxellales; family Moraxellaceae; genus Acinetobacter; species Acinetobacter sp. CFCC 11171. The sequence goes on from NZ_LQXP01000042.1 coordinate 28,963, forward strand.
CCCCAGCTGCAACAATGGCGATCTGAACCAAAAGTGCCAATTGCAGGCCGATTGCATTCCAATACCCATGCTTAAACCCATAATTCAAACCACTCGACATAGACGCAATTGCACCTGCACCAGGGGAAACACTAATCACCCAACATGCCAACATATATGCAATCCAGATTTGATAGGACATCATTAGCTCAAGTTTGAAATGGGTCTGTATTATATGACATTTACTCTATTTTCATGACAATAATGCACGCTAAAAGGCCAAATGAAGGCTACACTCTCAGCGCTGCTTAAGGCACAATATACACAGCCACTCAGAAATTATAATTTTTAGGAGCCATGAATGTCTGCTCAATCTGTAATTTTGCCATTACCCTCAGATCATGCTCGTTTTATTGTTTTACGTTTAAAAGATTTAACGATTAGCGAATTAAAAGAACAACTTGAAGACTTATTTAATACTCGTGATCGTCTGATTACCCAACATCCTAATGCACAGATTAAAACAGCTGTAGCTTTTGGACCTGAACTTTGGGCACAACTTTATATTCAATCTCCAGCAGGCTTTAAACAACTTGATCCAATTCAAGGTTCATTTAACATGCCTGTAGTGCCAGCAGATGTGCTGATTCACATTGCGGCACAGCGTACAGATATTTGCTTTGCTTTAAGCCAAGCTTTCTTTGATGGCATTCAAGATAAAGTTGAGGTTTTAGATGAGCGTGTTTGCTTCCGTAATTTCGATGGCCGTGACTTAACTGGCTTTATTGATGGTACTGAAAACCCTCAATTTCCAGATGACCGTGCTGAAACAGCATTATTAGCAGAAGATGCGGGTATTTTTGCTGATGGTTCTTTTGTCTTTGCACAGCGTTATGCACACAATTTAGATAAGTGGAAAAAGCTCAAAGTTGATGCACAAGAGCATGTGATTGGGCGTACCAAACTTGAATCGATTGAGTTGAACGAAGACGAACAACCTGAAAACTCACATGTATCACGTACCGTTGTTGAAGATGGTGAGGGTGAAGAACTCGCAATTTTGCGTCATTCATTGCCTTATGGCGATGGCCGCGGTGACCAAGGTTTGTTCTTTATTGCCTATACCAAAGATCTCAGCATTATCGACAGCATGCTGGTTCGCATGTTCGGTACTAGCGGTGACGGCATTCACGACCGCTTACTTCACTTTGTTATGCCAATGGACGGAGCGTATTACTTTGCACCGAGTGAAGAGTTATTAGAAGAAGTTTTAGAAGGTTAAATAAATAAAGCCGACGAGAGTCGGCTTTATTTATTTAAAATCTACTTAAATTGATATGTGATTTTTTAGAATTTTAATAATATTTCATTATTA
>NZ_LQXP01000043.1:0-29020 GCF_003268405.1 Acinetobacter sp. CFCC 11171
GTTGCATTTCATATAACAACCATTATGTTAAATGGAATATAAAAAACAGTTGACATAAATACATTGTGTGCAATTATATTGCACACAATGTATTTATTTAAAGGTAATCAAAATGAGTAATCTTTATTCTACCCAGGTTAAAGCAATCGGTGGACGTTCAGGAAATATTCGTAGTGAAGATGGTATCTTAGAACTAAAATTGGCTTTGCCAAAAGAATTAGGTGGTAAAGGTGATGCAACGAATCCTGAACAATTATTTGCAGCTGGCTATGCTGCATGCTTTGGAAATGCAGTGATCCATGTAACTCGTAGCAATAAAGAATATAAAATCCGTGATAACGATGTAGAGGTCCTGAGTACTGTTGGAATGGTTGCTAATGGCAATGGTGGATTTGCCTTGACAGTACACTTAGATGTCACACTTTCAGGTATTTCACAAGCTGATGCAGAGAAAATCGTGGAACAAACGCATCAAGTATGTCCTTATTCCAATGCTATTCGAGGTAATATACAGGTGTCTACCACTGTCTATACCAAATAAAAAGCTATGTCCAAGAATCAGCTTTGCTTAGATGAGCAACTATGTTTTCCTATTTATGCTGCATCTAATTTAATCGTAAAAGCTTATCGCCCTTTTCTTACACCTCTCGGACTCACTTATCCTCAATATTTAGTGATGTTGGTTTTGTGGGAAAAAGAATGTGTAAGTGTGGGTGATCTTGGACAAATTTTACATCTTGATAGTGGAACATTAACCCCACTATTAAAAAGAATGGAGACATCTGGTCTAATTAATCGATCACGTGATCCTAATGATGAAAGACGAGTTCTTATTTCATTAAAAGATAAAGGGCGAGACTTATCTGCTGAAGCAGAAAAGATTCCTAAAGAGCTTACCAAGAACATTGAGTTTGATAACTTAAATCAATTACGAGATGAATTAAAAGTATTAGTTAATCTATTATCAGAAAGAATTTGAGACCTCTTAATATCTGATAATGGAAGCCTGTTTACTTTCAAGAATCAATTAGTTTTTCTAAAATAAACATAATACACCTTATACGAAGTCAAAAAAATATATCTATATGATAATTAATGAAATTGTAATAACTATTCATAATGACCATTATGTAAAATGGATATGATAGAAGTGTACTAGTGAGTACACTTCTATCATAAAAAGAGAGCTGCTAGCTCTCTTTTTTATGTTTTATTCAAAATGAAGTTGATATTTATCCGTCGTAATCTTGATCTTGAGGTTCTTATATTTTCGTTTTGTGGCACTCAGGGCTGAATCTGTCACTTCTGCATAAAATTTAGGGTCATTCATTAGATCATTAAATAGTTTATATCCAATCAATAACTTACTAGATTTTTTCTTTTCCTTTAGATCATTTTCAATCAACTGATCCAATTCTTTTACAGAAAAACTATGCATATTACCCTCTATAGTATCTTTCTGATAAAACAGCATACAGACTTAGCAAGAGGATTTAAAGCTTATTAGATAATTGATATATTTATGAAATTGTGAGAAAGATAATATATTAGATTTATCTATTTAAGTTAAGTTTTTCTAAAAATAACATAATACACCTTATACGAAATACTTGATATTTATCATTAAATTTCAGTATATTAGATCAAGCCGTTGTGGGGCATAGGGTACCAGAGCGGCTTTTTATTGATTATTTATGTTCCACGCTTAAAATTCGAACAATGTTTCATGATTTTTATAAGTTAAACTAAATTTAGTTGCCAATCCCAATAAGCTATTCACTAACTTGTAAATATCGGTATACCGCCTGACGACTAATCCCAAAAGCTTTTCCTAATGCCATTTTTGATGGATACTTCCCTTCCCTCCATGCTTGTCGTAAAGCTTCAGCTTGGTCAGGCTTTAGTTTATGCACCCGACCTTTGTACTTCCCCTGAGCAGAGGCGAGTTTTATTCCTTCCTTTTGCCGCTCTAAAATTATCTCACGTTCGAACTGTGCAAAAGCACCCATCAATTGCAGCATCAAATTATCCATCGGGGTGGATTCGGCCGTAAAAGTAATATTTTCTTTTACAAACTGGATGGCAATCCCTCGTTTGACCAGTTTATCTACTTCAGTGACCAAATCTTTCAGGCTTCGCGCAAAACGATCCATGGAATGTACAATCACCCTGTCCCCTTCCCGGACATAGTTCAACATTTCCTGAAATTTAGGTCGGTCAGTATTTTTACCTGAAGCACGGTCAACAAAAATCCGGTCGACTTCAATTCCCTCAAGTTGACGTCCAGTGTTTTGCTCGACAGAACTTACCCGGATATACCCTACTTTTTGGCCTTTCAATTTTTCACGCCCCAATTGGATAAAAATGAACAATTTCGTAAATTATAAATCTTTAATACTAAAGTTACATGTTATTTATGATTAAAAATCATTTAAATGATACATAATTTCATGAACTTTCAGATTGTAACTTTAGGGTATGCTCTAAATATACATATTTAAATAACGAGTTTTTTCTCACTCATAAGAATTTGCAAGAATATATATACATTTATTGACATTAAGTAATTTAAATAAAATCAATATATGTATTTGCATATATGTGGAAATACGTATATAAATATATCTGAGTTTCTAATAGCAGAGTCAGTCAAAATGTTCTCGACCATAAAGATTTATCACAATCCTGAGTGTGGTACATCAAGGAATACCTTAGCTTTAATTCAAAATGCAGGAATTGAACCAATCGTTATTGAATATCTAATTACCCCACCTTCGAAAGCAGAATTAATTGAACTTATTCGTAGTGCTGGTTTAAGTGTTAGAGAAGCAATTCGTAAAAATGTACCTCCATATTCTGATTTAGAAATTGTTCGGGAAGATTGGTCTGATGAACAGCTTTTAAATTTTATGCTTCAACATCCTATTTTGATTAACCGCCCATTCGTTGTTACGGATTTAGGTACACGTTTGTGTCGTCCTTCTGAAGTTGTTTTGGATATTCTCCCGTTTCCTCAGAAAGGCGCATTTAGCAAAGAAGATGGTGAAAAAATTATTGATGAAAATGGCCTAAGAATTAAATAGCACTTTCTCATCTCTTGAATGGAAAGAATGTGAAGGAGACTTATATGGATCAAGTTAATTTTTTTAAATGCTTATCAGATGAAACACGTCTCAATATAGTGACATTAATTGTTGAAAATAAAGAACTATGTGTATGTGATTTGACTGAAAAACTACAACTCAGTCAACCTAAAATTTCAAGACATTTAGCCCTTTTACGTGCTTCAGGGCTACTTCAAGATCGCAGACAAGGCCAATGGGTTTACTACAGTATCAATCCAAAATTGGCCAACTGGTGTTATGAAATTTTAGATATTTTGAAGACGGTTCAATCTCAATCAAAGCTGGATGATCAACACCCCCTTTCTGTAAATAGTTATTGTGAGTAATTCAATGAAATTTTTATTTTTATGTACTGGAAATAGCTGCCGTAGCATTTTGTCTGAAGTTTTGTTTAATAGCCGAGCACCAGAAGGTTGGAAAGCCTATAGCGCTGGGAGTAAGCCTTCAGGTCAAGTTCACCCGCTAACTTTAGAAACCCTTGAAAACTTAGGGTTATCTACTGAAGGTTTATGGAGTAAAACGATTGATGACTGTGAACAGTACCAACCTGATGTTGTGATCACGGTATGTGACTCTGCTGCTCAAGAAGCCTGTCCACTTTATTTGGGTGGAGCAATCAAGGCACATTGGGGCCTAGCTGATCCTTCACACCTGGAAGTAAATAAAGAAGAAAAAATGAAAGCTTTTATGACCACTGTTGAACATATCAACCGTCGTTTAGATGCTTTATTTGCCCTAGATGTAAATAAACTTTCTCGTCCTGAACTCATTGCTGAAATCAATAAAATTTCGAATGTTGAGTAAGAGATATGTCTGAAAAACGCTTATCCTTTTTAGATCGTAACCTGACGCTATGGATTTTTATTGCCATGGCTCTAGGTATTGCAATCGGAAACTTCTTTCCGCAAGCTTCTGTCGCACTCGATCAATTAAGTATCAACTCTGTGAATATTCCAATTGCAGTTGGTCTTATTCTGATGATGTATCCCCCCCTGGCAAAAGTGAACTATGCGACGTTGCCACAAGTATTTAAAGATAAAAAAACACTAACTTTATCTTTAATACAAAACTGGCTAATTGCCCCAGTACTGATGTTTGCTCTGGCTATTATATTTTTACATAGCTATCCCGAATATATGACTGGTGTCATCCTAATTGGTCTAGCTCGATGTATTGCCATGGTATTGGTTTGGAATGGCCTAGCTTGTGGTGATAATCAATATGTTGCAGCCTTAGTTGCCTTTAACAGTATCTTCCAGATTTTATTCTTCAGTACCTATGCCTGGTTATTCCTGACCTTCCTGCCACCTTATTTCGGTGTTGCTTCACAGGTCATTAATGTTGATTTCTGGACCATCACCCATGCTGTTCTGGTTTATCTTGGTATTCCATTTCTGTTGGGTTTCTTAACGCGTTGGATTCTGGTGAAACAAAAAGGGGTAGAGTGGTATGAAACTCAGTTTATTCCGAAAATCAGCCCGCTGAGTTTAATGGCTTTACTGTTCACGATTCTGGCCATGTTTAGCCTAAAAGGTGGTGATGTCGTGAGTCTTCCACTGGAAGTTTTACGAATCGCGGTTCCTTTAACCATTTACTTCGTTTTGATGTTCTTTATCAGCTTCTTCATGAGTAAATGGATGGGCAATGACTATCCTAAGACCACAGCAATCGCATTTACTGCAGCCGGGAATAATTTTGAATTATCACTGGCAGTCGCAATTGCCACTTTTGGTATCGCTTCACCTGTTGCTTTTACCACGATTATTGGTCCATTGGTCGAAGTTCCGGTGTTGATTGCCTTGGTGAGTGTTTCGCTCTGGCTGAGAAAAAAAGTTTTTAAAGAGGCCTAATTCTATGAATCTCCCAAACGTAGATCTTAATCTTCTTGAGCAACCGACTTTTGAAAAAGTTCAGGCAAAAGAACTTGCTCATCCCCCTCGCATTTTGCTCCTTTACGGCTCGAATCGAGAACGCTCTTACAGTCGCCTTGCCGTTCTTGAAGCCGGTCGAATCCTGGAGCATTTTGGGGCGGAAGTAAAAATCTTTCATCCTAAAGGGCTTCCTTTACCTGAAGATGCGGATACTGAGCATCCAAAAGTAAAAGAGTTGCATGAACTTTTAGCATGGTCAGAAGGCATGGTCTGGTGTTCACCTGAACGCCATGGTTCTATGAGTTCAATTTTTAAATCACAAATAGACTGGATTCCACTGGCAGGGGGTGCAATCCGTGCCACCCAAGGTAAAACTCTTGCCTTGATGCAAGTCAGTGGCGGATCACAGTCATTTAACAGCCTGAACCAGATGCGTATTTTGGGTCGTTGGATGCGGATGATCACCATTCCAAATCAGTCCTCAGTTCCAAAAGCATTCTTGGAATTCGAAGAAGATGGACGAATGAAACCTTCAGCTTTCTATGACCGGATTGTGGATGTGATGGAAGAGTTATTTAAGTTCACCCTACTGACCCGTGGTCAAAGCAAATACCTGACAGATCGTTATTCTGAACGTAAGGAATCGGCTGAAGAATTATCTAAACGTGTGAATCAGCGTAGTTTGTAAACGCTAGGTGATATTAAATGCAAAAGAGACATTCTAAATTAATTATTCTAGGTTCAGGCCCTGCGGGTTATAGCGCAGCTGTATATGCTGCACGTGCCAACTTAAAGCCAACGCTGATTGCCGGTTTACAGCTAGGTGGTCAGTTGACCACAACAACCGAAGTCGACAATTGGCCGGGTGACCCTGAAGGTCTAACTGGTCCTGCACTCATGGAACGTATGCAAGCGCATGCTGAACGCTTTGGTACTGACATTGTCTATGACCATATCAACGAAGTTGATTTAAGCGTTCGTCCATTCGTTCTAAAAGGTGATATGGAAGAGTTCACTTGTGATGCCCTGATTATTGCAACAGGTGCAACGGCTCAGTACTTAGGTCTTGAATCTGAAGCTGCATTTATGGGTCAAGGCGTAAGTGCCTGTGCAACCTGTGATGGTTTCTTCTACAAAAACCAAAAAGTTATGGTTGTCGGTGGTGGTAATACTGCGGTTGAAGAAGCCCTTTATCTATCCAACATTGCTTCACACGTGACTCTAGTTCACCGTCGTGACTCTTTGCGTTCAGAGAAAATTCTTCAAGATCATCTGTTCGAGAAAGAGAAAGAAGGTAAAATCAGCATCACTTGGAATCATCAAGTGGACGAAGTTCTTGGTGACAGAACGTCAGGTGTAACTGCAGTTCGCCTGCAATCTACCCAAGATGGCTCTAAACAAGATGTAGAAGTTACTGGCTTATTTGTTGCCATTGGTCATAAACCGAATAGCGGCATGTTTGAAGGTCAGTTGAACCTTCGTGATGGTTATATTCAGGTTCAAAGCGGTACGGCAGGTAATGCGACTGCTGCATCTGTTCCGGGTGTATTTGCTGCGGGTGATATTGCTGACAGCGTTTACCGTCAAGCGATTACTTCGGCAGGTTCAGGCTGTATGGCTGCACTTGATGCTGAAAAATATCTTGATAATCTGAATTGATGAGTAGGTTGTCATAATTGAAAAAGTGAATAAATGTAAAAACCCAGTCTTCATGATTGGGTTTTTGCACTAAAGAAATCAGATATAAAAAACAAAAGGGGAAAAGGCGTTGAACCAGAAACAGACGGAAACAGATGTCATCATTATAGGTGGTGGACAGGCTGCTTTATCTACTGCTTATTTTTTAAAGCGCAAGAAAATCCCATTCATTATATTGGATGAGCAAAATCAAGCAGGGGGTGCCTGGCTGCATACCTGGGAGTCATTGCGTCTTTTTTCTCCTAATACCTGGAGTTCTCTATCCGGTTGGATGATGCCCATCACTGAACAGACCTATCCAACACGAAATGAGGTGATTCAGTATTTATCGGCTTATGAACAGAGATATCAATTTCCGATTGTTCGTCCAGTACATGTCGATCGTGTGGAATCGAATGGAAAGTATTTAGACGTATATGCTGGAGAAAAGTTTTGGCGAGCCAAGGCCGTGGTTAGTGCAACCGGGACATGGAGCCAGCCGTTTATTCCTGATTATCCGGGACAAGAAAACTTTCAAGGTACACAGTTACATTCAGCCCATTACATGAATGCAGACCCATTTAAAGGTAAGAAAGTCATCGTTGTGGGTGGTGGTAATTCAGGCGCTCAAATACTCGCTGAGGTTTCACAAGTTGCTGAAACCATTTGGGTCACGAAAACTCCACCTCAATTTTTATCCGATGATGTGGACGGTCGTGTACTGTTTTTAAGAGCGACGGAACGCTTAAAAGCACAGCAAGAGGGTAAAGTCATTGATCAGCCTGTTGGGGGGCTTGGTGATATTGTGATGATTGATAGTGTTAAGGAGGCAAGGCAGAGAGGGGTTTTGCATAGTCGTCCACCTTTTAAATCATTTACCACAGACTCTATCATTTGGCCTGATGGCTCAAAAGAGCAAGTCGATGCGGTGATCTGGTGTACAGGGTTTAAAGCTTCTTTGGATCACTTGAGGACTCTGGGGGTGATAGAGCCAGACAACCTGATAGAGGTTAAGGACGGAAGATCGGTCAAGATGCCGAACTTGTGGTTGGTAGGCTATGGGGAATGGACTGGGATGGCTTCAGCTACGATAATTGGAGTTTCTAGAACAGCGAGAACCACAGTGGAGGAAATCGTTGCTTATCTACACGAAATTGATACTAAAAATTATTTAGAAAAATGAGCTATCTATCTCATTAGAGGATTTTAAAATAGACTCTTTTCAATACGTTACCTATATTAGGTAAGCTAAAATAATTCCATTTTCATAATTCTATTTGCTCTATTGAATGATAAATACAAGGCGTTAAATAGATAGAATATCTACTTAACGCCTTAGGTCTTATCTCAATAAAAGTACAGGTTTTATAGAGCTTGATAACAATTTGGTCGTCGTACTACCAATAAAAAACTGGCGTATCTTTGAATGACCATATGCACCAATCACAATCATATCAATAACGTTTTTTTCTTGATAATCCAATATAGATTTCTCAACATCACCGTCAAGCATGCTATCAATTACATCAAAACCATTATTTACAAGTAGCTCTTTTGCCCAAGTGACTTGTGATGTCATATCACTATTTAGCTTACCAACATATACCACATGAGCTGTCAGGGTTTTTAATAAAGGACTATTTGCAATTTTGTCTACACAAATACGTGCAGTAGGACTTCCATCAAAAGCAATTAAAAAAGACTCAGGTGGACTAAAGGGTGCAGATGTTATTAATACGGGTGAACCGTACCGGGTTTGTCGGAGACTTTTTATTTAAGTTAGGCCACCTGACCTAACGGGTTAATCTTATCATTGTACATTGCTTCAAACTCAAAAGGCGATACATTGTCAACGGCATTCTAAAATTGACCCCTTTTACCTTACAAATGGCAAAGTAAAATTGACCCCTGAAATCAGAGAAAGAGCGGTTCAATTATTGATTGAATCCGAAAAAGATTATCCATCGAATTGGGCAGCAGTTTCCGCAATTGCTCCTAAAATTGGCTGTACTCCTGAAACACTACGTGTTTGGTATCAAAAATATTTAGATCAACAAAATCCTGTCAAAGTACAAGATATCTGATCAAGAGAAAATGAAGGGTAATCCCCCCTAAAAATACTAGCTCTTTAAAAGAGGCAGTATTATGCTTTTACAACATGGTATTTAAACTTGAGAAACTGAATTTAAAACAATCTACTGTAACTCTTCCAGACAGATATGAAATTAATCCACCCCTAACCCTTTAAACACCGCATCCACCGGATCTGCATAAAAGCTGGTCTGGAACTTGGTAAACAGTTCCACAGGAATCGTTGGGATATCTGCCGCACTACTCATGGGTAAAGCAACCTTCTTGGCACCCGCATCAAAAGCAACTTGCAGACATTCGGCAATACTTTCCACCGGTGTCACTGAACCACCCAAGCTCATATCACCCAGTACCACCATCTGACTTTGTACCGATCGTCCTAACAGGCCTGAAGCGAAAGCCACTAAACTTGGCAAGGCAAGATGGCTGAGCGGCCCGGTATTCTGTAATTCAACCACATGTAAGTGGAAATCATGTTCCAGCACCTTACTCCCCCCCGAGATCCGGGATGCATTGGCCTTGAAGTAGTCAAATGCGATCTTGACCTGCTCCTTGGCACTGCTTGAATTCCATAAGCCTGATGTGGCCAATTTTCCTGAACCTTTAGTGACTTGCAGTTCTAAGCGGTATAAGCCTGGCATGCCCTTATTACTGAGGCCAATGGTATACAGGAAGCCTGGTTTAGCAGGACCTTCGGGAATAAGTCCACCTCCACCCTGCTCTTTTACCGAAACAAAATGCTCTTCTAGAGTGTCATTGTCGATATAGCTAAAATGCACATCATAGAATTCCATCCCTCCAATTTTCTTCAGCTGTTCTTTGACCCGACGGCGCACCTGCAGTGCATATTCCAGGCATTGCCGTACATCTTCTTTATTAAACTGACCGTGTGGGTAAAGCAGCTTCATCAATCCAGAAACCGTCTTGCGAACGGCGATCACATCACGCTGATTCAGGTTATTCCCTAGCTTGAAGTACTTCTCAATGGCATCCGCAAAACTGCGCTTGCGCATTTCCCGGAAGAATTCAGCCAGATAATCAACAATCAGGCCATAACGGTTGGTAAAGAATTCCGGGCGCATTTTTGGAATTTCCCAACCTGGGATATAGGCATGAAAGCGATCAAAGAATGCTGAATCGATCATAGCTTCAGGAAACGGAGCCAATAAGTGGCTAGTCTTCACCAAAGATTCAACACTTTGGTTAATATTACCCACAAAAACCATCGAAGCTGAGGCTTCCATCTGTTCACGACCACGAGCAAAAGATCCTGAGGCCATGTAATCTTTCATGATCTGTACACCATCTTTGTCCTTAAAGGAAATACCGGCGACTTCATCAAAAGCTACCACATCCCATAAGCCCACCAGACCAATACGGCGGCTACTCATGTTATAGAACAGGTTGGCGACAGTCGTTTGCCCACCAGAGACTAAAATACTATTCGGTGAACACTCTTTGTAAATATGGCTTTTCCCGGTACCGCGTGGTCCCAGTTCACAGACGTTATAGTTATTTTCAACGAACGGAACCATACGCGCTAATAGGTGCCATTGCACGTCCTCTTTTAACGAAGCCGGTTCCATGCCGATGGAACGGATTAAACTCTCGCGCCACTGATCAGTGCTTAATGCTGCTCTGCCACTGAAGAGTTCATCCATATTCATATTCGGCATTTGAATCGGCTTGAGTAAGCTCACCCCAAATGGAGAACTAGTCTGCCCTTCTTCAAAATAATAACTGAGCGTAGCAATGACCCAGATACCACCAACAAGTAATTTTTCATACTCTTTGACGATGCCTGCCGAGATTTCGGCATCTTTGATGCCCAGATTACTAAATGATGCTTCGTATTTGTCCTTACGCTCATTCAGCTTTACGGTCACCCGATCAATGACTTTATAACTGCCACGTTCACGAACCAGGGATTTCACCTTCTCAGCTTCATCAGGTCGTACATAGTTCTCTGCCAGCACCGTCTTTACGTTACGTAGTCCCTGCTCAATGATCTCAGGATCATCCGAGGCACAATACATCCCTAGCAGGTATTCGAGTACATAGACAGGAACGTTAGCCCCTTCTTTGATCAGTTTAGTCAGATCCTTACGTACCACCCGCCCAGCAAAGTGTTCATTCAGCAGCTGATCCAGTTCTTTATCGTTAGCAGATTCCATGTAGGCTACGCTCTATCGTTAATTCGTTATTAGAAGAAGTCATCGGTAAATGCCAAATCAATGGTGACCTTATAGCGCTGCACTTCGATATTTAGGTCTTTGTCCTTCAGTACCAAGAAGTAATCTTTCTTACGGTCAAAATCAGTACCGGACAATGACAGTCTGACCTGTTTTACCCGTTCCGCAACAGAGTCGGTAGTGCTATCAAAAGTCAAAGTTTCTTCACTGGAAACTTTAAGATCCCCATCATAAATGGCAATGGATAAAGTCACTGGCATGACCAGCTCACTGACAGCTTCGGTTTGCATCAAATCAAACTTCTGGATGTTATTGACCATCTTCAGCGTGGATTTGGTAGAAATGACCTCAACTTTACGCTTGGTCCGCTGTCCAGCCTTTTCACCACGTAGCTGTTTTACCATCAGTACCGGTACCACAATTTCCTGAGGCATGATGCCGCCATGCACGAAACGTGAGCCTCCTACAAAATGGAAACGGTTCGCCCCTTTTGGAATCCAGAAATCAGTCGCAGATAATGTGCCTGCCGTAGCTTGGGTTGAGCCTTTCCAGGCTTCCTTGCTCTCTGGTAAACCATGCCCAATCACATAGCGTTTTTTGCTCTTCAATGTATTGGTAGGTTTTTCAGTCAAGCTTGAACGATCCGCAGATTCCAGTTTACTTTGCTGGAATAAGAAGCCATGGTCGGCTGTAATCAATAGGGTGGAAATATTAAAGTGCATTAAAATTTTACGGCTGAGTTCAGTCAGTTCTTCAATAGCATGTTCCACCGCCATAAAGGTTTCTGATTCTGTCGAGGCGCTGTCGCCGCGTGCATCAATCACGTTGTGATAAACGTAAATCAACTCATAGTCTTTCAGCGCTTCACGGCCTTCATCACGCGACCAGCCTTTTACCATTTCAGCGGTTACTGCCAATCCATTATAGGCAGCCAGAATTTTGGATCGTGCTGCAGTCCCTTTGCTAGATTGCCCATCTACTAAAACATCATCCCCTGCGGCCTCTTTGTATTCCAAAGTCTGATGCGGCAACAACGAGGCCATGCCAAGTGTGGTGTAACTTGGGACAACACCCAGCTGTGAAGACAAGGTCGCTTCAGAATAACGCTTTTCATTGATACGATCACGCAACTCTACCGCAGCTTCATAACGGAAAGCATCACTGATAATTACCACAATACGGCGTTTCGTTGCAGAATTGAGTAAGGGTCTGACGTGGGTATCGTAGAAGTTCTGCTGATTTGGGATATCTGCCACTTTCCAGACATTCAAGCGTTGCTCAGCTTCTACACGCTCGCCCCAGTTTCGTGCCAAGTGGTCAATAAACCAGTAGGAATAGCAATTTTCGACTTCTTCATCGAGTTTTTTCAGGATATCGACATGAGCGCGTTGAGAAGCAGCACTGTAGTGGCGATAGGCCATATCAAAGCGATACAACTCCTGCTCGTAGGCTTTATACAAGGCTTCGCTAGAGTCGAAATAGAAACCGGCATCAAACAGCAGTCGCAGGCTGAACAGCTCAATCGCTGCCTGCAACGCTGTATAGACGGTGCGGTATTTACGGCGGGTTGCATCGTCCTTATGTTTGGACGCCCAATAGCCATCCAGACGGGTAGAAATAATCGTTCTGAAATGTTCCAGTTCAGCTTTGGCTGCTGCAGGGATATGACTGGCCAAATCAACAATGATCTTTTGTTCAATCACTTCAAAAGTCATGACATCGAGCAGCTGCTCAAGATCAAAAGCCCCGACCTTTTCTTGGATCCGCAGTGCATTAGCCACGGTCTGGGAGAGTGTATCGAAGGTTGGGTAGTATTTGGAGCTGTCTCTCCAGCGCGACAAAAAGGCTCTGGCTGTTGCACGGGAGCTGACGGATGACATCACCAGTTCCTGAGCCCATAGCGGTATATCGCCCAGGCTTTCACAGAAACCTGTAGTCATCAAACGGATAAAGAACGTACCGAGCTTGAATGGTGCTTCCCCATTCAATTCTTCAACCGATGCTGGATAACCAATTTCCGCCTGTAATGCGGTGACTAAAGCTGGCACCAGTTGGAATTTTTCCAGTTCAGCAAACGATTCCGGATTGACTTCCAGAGCCAGGTTCTGCTGTACCATTTCATCTGCTAGTGCTAGAACGATATGCATGAGTTCGGCACTGTCAGCTTTGACCACAGCCGCAATCATGGCCATATCCAGATCCTGTTCATCTGCATCAGACTGGATATAGCGTTTCAATGTACTCAGACGGGCTTTGGCTTTAAGGAATTCTTCACGTTTGGCCAGATGTTCTCTTAGACTCTGCTGCTGTAAACCCAGCTCATTGAAAATAATCGAGAAACGATCGGCATAGAAGCTGCGTGAATACAGCTTGATGTCCAGTAACCAGTCTTTTTCGGTTTCAGGCTCAGCACTGGGGAAATACAGCAAGTATTTACCCTGCTGATCCTCAAGTTCCAGTTTAAGCTTGATCGCCAAACTCGACTCTTCTGCCATATTCAAAATCTGGACATCATTTAGCTTTAGGGCTTTGATTTCTTCAGTAAATGAATGCTCTGCATCGTACCAAAAGACAATTCGGTGCTGTTCAGTATAAAAGGCTTGTTCCAGGCCTTGCTGTAGTTGACTTAAGTTCATGCAACCACCTCTACATCCTCTACTGCTGGAGCAAGTGGAATTTGGTCAACATGTAGCAATTTTGATTTAAATGCATCGTCACCTAAAATAATATTCCAACGATTTTCCATAAACTCTAAAAGAGTAATACCACGTTCGTAAATTTCTTTCGGTGCCCAATCATCTTGAATATTGACTTCATTTTCAGATATAGAACCGTTGTAATATCCCACACCGCGTCCATTATTTTTTTTCAATTCAAATGCATCATTTTGCAACGATGAGTTTTTTGAACGGGATAAAGGCAACAAATTTCCTAGTGAATGGACCAATAATGTTTTTTGTTGGCTATCTAAATAGCCAAATTTATTCATCCAATATGGATCAGTATCTGTTTGTGGGTAGATATGCTCTAATGTGACATGATCCTTCATACGCGAAGTAAATTCTTTCCAATCTAATTTACTTGTAGATTGCTTTCCTTTAGCTTTCAGCGCTTGTTCATACTCGAATAAAAAGTATCGAACCCCATCCCAACGATAGAAACCTGCTTTTTCTAACTCATAGTTTTCAGCAATATATTCCAAAAATTTGTTTGCTGAAAAATGACGTTCTACCCAATTGTTTAAGTCATGCACAATTCCTTCCGTTGTAATCTTATGATTAAGATAATCTTTCGATTTACTCAGGAAGTTCGAATCACCGGTATGTCCTCTACGGCGACTTAAGGTGAAAATTGTGAAAATATATCGCTCTATCGCTTTAAGTAGCGTATTGGTTTCATCGAAATTATTACCACGACAAAATGCAGCCAGAATAAGTGGTTTAAATGATTTATAACCAAGACGAACCAATCTATCGACTAACTTTTTATTGCTGTCATCGTTATAGTCTTTTAAAGGATAAGATGGGTTATGCATGTAGAACCAAGGCCTAACAGCTTGTTGTAAGCTCATGACATAATCATTGATTTCCCCTACGCTTAACTGATCATTGTCATTTTTAGGATGTGTTACATTTTGAACAGTAAATTTTTCATCCAACAAATAGTCTCGATAATCATCACCAGTTTGTCGACTAAATTTAAAGTACATTACCCAGTGATTTCTTAAAAACTCCTCATCACTCAGCAATTTATCTGGATTACGACCTAAATACTCATAAATTGTTTTCCAAGTCGCATTAATATTATTTCGTAATTCTGACCTACCACTATGCTCTGGGAAAAGTGTGGATAGATAAATTAACCTATTTTTTAACAATTCTAGATTAGATAGTGGTTTACCACGATTGTTCATCGTTTCAAATGTAACAAATACATCTATTTCTGCATCAATCTCATAAAGATTAAACTTAAACTTTTGCGTCAATTTTTTATAAATTTCAGCAATCTCATCTAACTGTAAAGTTTCTAATTTATCCTTAAAAAATTGCTTTGCTTTTGCAAGATTTCGGGTATAGAAGGTCTGCTCATCATTATTCGTTGCGGATTTCTCTAAGAACACTCCTGTTCTTAGAAATTCATCACTTGGATTATCTTTTTCATATCCAAAAAGATAAGATTTACGCAATCCAGTTGGTGCGATATGCAGGATATATTGCTGTCGAATTTCAGCTACAGTCTGGAAGTTTAATTCAGAGCCTTCTGGAACTGACTCTAGTATGGCTTGAATTAAGATAACTGAAGTCGTTAGGCGTTGTTGCCCATCTACAATATAAAATGGCTTATACCCTTTACCATCAATAATCCAAAGATCACTTTCCCAACGTTTCCAATACTCATCTGCAACGGGCTCTAAGGTAAGTACACCTGTATAATGAACGCGTTCAGGACTTAAATGAATTAAGTCCTCCCAAAAGTCATTCAGTTGATGTTCTTGCCAAGCATATCCGCGTTGATAATCAGGAATTCGAATAATTCTATGCTCAAAAATACTGCTTAATGTTTTTAAAGCATTCATCATTTCTCCCCCGTAATCGCTTTGACTTCAGCCAACAAGTCGCCAAACTTGCCATAGTTCACTTTCACCCCATCATCCAGATCTAAGTGAATACGCTGATCGGCAAAGTGACGCAGTTTTTCTTCAAAGCTACTCAGTTCAGCCTGTTGCTTATGCAAGTTTTGTAGTTCTTTTTCTTTACGTTTGATTTCAGCAGCAGAATCACTGTTTTCGATTTCACTTTGCAAAGAGTTAACCATCGCTGTCATTTTTGAAATCAGTGGCATCACGTATTCAGTACGCATACGCGCCAAGGTACTTTCGTTATAACGATGCAAGTACACCAATGCCTGGAAAGCCCCCTGTTTTCCACTGCTGAATAACCAGTAAATTGGACGCTTTTTATAGGTCTGCATGTGGTCTTTATAGAACTTGCTGGCGAGGTAACGGCGGATGGTGTCTTCAGCTGTTTCACTGGCTTTTTTGTCCAAGCTTTCTGCCAGCCACAGCATATTGGTATCCAGTGTGTCTTTACCCCAAACAGCAGTTAGGAACTCTCGAAGACGATGGGTGGCATCGTCTTCGAACCAGTGCATTTCGGTGAGTGGAATAATGCCGTCAGCATCGGCTGGGAATGTTTTATAACGGCTGGCATCAAAGTCTTGATTGCCTGTATGAGCATAGATCAAGCCGGGTTCATCTAGGCTATAACGTCCCATCATACAACCCAGTGCATAAGACACTAAACGCTGACTGTCTTTTTCACGGTCGGCACGGGTAAGGGTAATTTGCTCATCTGGTACATCTGGCGTGAGTTCATTCTGCAAGCCATAGGCATCAATAAATAGCTTATTATTTTCTTCTTCCAACCGTTTCATTTCACCCACGGCGTCAGCATTTTGCTGTTGCCACGTATTAAAGGCTTGTTCTAAGGTTGATTGGTTAGTACGAATAATTGGGTTTTGAGTAAAGTCCCATGAGGTTTCGTAGGAATCCCAATCAAATTTAGCAATTGAGATAAGACTTTTAACTATATTCTCCGTATTGATGGAAATATAGTTTGGCCCTAGCGTTAATTTTCGAAAATCACCAGACTGAAAGTGTAAAGTAGGATTTAAAATTTTCGACCAATAATCAGCAAATTTAGTATTTAGTAAACCCAATCCAATATAAGTTAGCTTTTTGTCTTCATAAAATGCTGATGGTCCTGCTGCATCAAATAGGAAACCTTCTGGCAGTAATCTACCCGCTAACTTTCCACTTGTAACATCTGACCAAGTTATGCCAAGTTTTAAATAATATTCTTCACCTCTAGTACAGGAATTACTTTCAGATTTAATTCTTCTGCCATTAAATTCCCAGTCTACTAAAAATTCGTAATTACCATACCATTTTCTATAGGAACCTCCTTTATTATATGGAAACCATTTTAAGTTTAGCTTCGTAATATTTATTTCATTCCATGATCTTACATAATTATTGTTATTTCCTGTCTGGACGCCATTTGAAGAGACAGCAAGGCTTCCCATGTTTGGAAAAGTCGAAAAAGAATTACGTACCTTATCACTCACCCAATAAGCAATAGGACTTCCAGGTATTTTCTTAAAGTCATCTGGTTTTGCTGTTTTTAGTCGTTCATTTTGTACAGGGAATTGTTTGGGGATGCCAAATTCATTTACATCATCATTTTCACAATAAGAAAAACTACCTGCATAATTACTAATATGGTTATTTAGCATGACAGTAGCAGCCGTACCAAAGGCAATTCCCATCACCCCATTACCCATATGCACCATACAAGACAAGGTTCTATCCTGTAGCAGTTTTTCACGCATTGCTTCATAAGATGACAAGAACATCCAACTTTGCATGGTCACCATGCTGTTAAAGCCACTTTCTTTACACCAAGCAAACCCACGTTCAATAAACATGCTGAATAAATCAGATTTACTATCTGGGAACTTTTTCTTAGCAAAATCTTTTAAGATTGCATTCATTTTTCCTCCACCCATATAAGGTGGATTCGCAATCACGGCATCATATTGTTTAGCCAGTAATTTAGCTTGTTGTAGTAAAGGCAATAACTCTTGTGCTGACTGCTGTGCAAAAATATCCCCTGACTCTAATGCTTTATTCAGCTTGCTTTCTAAATCAGGTAGTTTCTTAGCGAATGCTTGAGGAATTTGAATCAAAGAACCAAAGGTAGAAGCATGTTCAAATAGCTCCAGCAGCTCTTTTAAATCTGTCTGGGCAATACCAGTACTGGCTAAATCCTGAGAAAATGCTTCTAGTCGTTCTGGCTGACTATCCTGTAACGCAATAATATTTAACTTCGGTGGATTACTAAATAAACGGCGGTCATCCTCACGCGCTTTCATCAACAGCGCAAAACTGGCGAGCTGTGCCGCACGGGTATCAATATCAATGCCGTACAGGTTATTTTCCAGAATCAAACGTGGAATATCACGGCTACGGTAACCACGTTCCAAATAAATCGCTTTCAAACAGTCATAAGCTTCCACCAGAATATGCCCCGAACCACAGGCCGGATCCAGTACGGTAATACTTTCAGGATTTAAAGTATCACCATCTTCACTGATGCGCACATCAATCAGTTGTTTTAACTGGGCATTGACCTCATCGGTCTGTTCCGCTGGCTGAATATAGTATTCCCATTCACTGGCAAGCGTACTATCAGGCTGTGCCATCATCCATAGACGGCCGACACTGTTCTGTACCAGGTATTTTACAATCCAGTTTGGGGTGAATAACTGTGTCGCTGCAGGAATGTCTTCACTCTTGACGACTTTACCAATCACTTGATCTTTCTTTTCAGAAATATAGAATTGATACAACCAGCCAATAATTTGCACATCCGACCAGTCTTCTTCCGGAATGCTGCTCACTAAATCACGGATCAACGAATCGGTTTTGGTAAGATTATCCGGTAACAGTAGTTCAGACTCATCAGAAACCTGTTCAAACAGGAGTGGCATCACCTGATTCAACGCATGACACTGAGCCAGTAACAGCTCACGATACAGCTCTTCGTCTTTATTGCCATCCAGCTTTAACTCAGCCACACGGCTGGCATCTAAACCCGGTAAGTCAATATCCAGACATTCTTCCAGAATCTGCGGTAACCCAGCACTGCCATCGGCACTACTCAGTACACGGCGACCATGATCCAGTAAGCCTTTGCATTCCATGTAGCGAATCGCACAGAGACGGTTAAACCAACTGTAAGCGATATAATCAATCGTCTGCTCAAAACTGCTGGTTTGAATGCGTTTGATCAGCTTATCACGTGGTTTCATGACGGATAGCGGAAAAACCTGATCGCCAATCAGCAGCAAGTCGCCTTTCTGTTCAGCCGGTAAAATGCTGTCTGCGGTGATGCCATATTTGGCGGCCTGCTTGCGCATCGCTGCGATAAAATCGTTACGTGCTTGCGGTGCGTATTTTTTAATATTACTGGTATTCATCTTTAAACCTTTAATTAATGACTGATGCCGATATCCCTAAGCCCTGTTAGCGGATACGCACACGCTTTTTATCACTCACAATTTTTTTCAATTCAGCTTTGAGTGCGTCTACAAACTGATCCACTGATTCTTCTGTTTCCAGATAGACACTGCTGGAGGTTTTGCTGTAAATGCTGGCGACATCGACTTCCACCACCGGTTTCGGTGGAACTACGGCTGTCACAGGCTGTACCGGACTCGCAGCAGGTGTTGATGTATCTGGGCTGGAGGTGGTTGCAGTGTTGGTTACACTCTCTGCTTTGCTCTGAGCCAGTTGTGCCGTTTTGGTCTGACGCTGGATTTCCGTACGAACTTCGCTTTCCAACTCATACAAGACTTCATCAAAACGCTCCACGGCGGTTTGGGTTTGCAGCATATAGATGGTGGACAGGCTAGTTTCCACTTCAATATCCGTTTTAAGCAGTTGTAGTGGGCGTAATAGCTTGTTACTCAGCTCAGCGGTAGCGATGCCACTGTTTTTAATCTCAGCTTCTAACTGCTTGATCTTGTCATCAATGTGTTCTATCGCCTGATTACGCTTCTCAGTCAGCAATTGCTCATTGATGCTTTCCACTGTGCGAACCAAATCAGCCACTTTATTTAACAGGCCATAGGGCGATTCAAGGGTGAAAATACGATGTAATTCGGAGAGGGCTTTTTTTGCCACCTCATCACTGCCCAGCGCCTGTTTGTTTTTCTCAAAATGACGTAAGGCCTGTTGCAGTTGCTGCCAGCTCGGCATCTGGTTAGTGAAGAACTCATGAATATCACGATAATCTTCTTCCAGATCCAGATAGTCGTCCTTGTTCTCAACCACTGCCTTAAAGAAATCGAAGCTGTCGCTATTAGCCAGCAAGCGCTCCAAAGTCAGAATCGACTTTTCAATCACTTTCTTGCCCGGGAACTGCCCGACATCAGTTTTGCTTTTGTACGACTTAAAGTTGGCTAACCAGTTGTTAAAATGTTGGGTATAGAATTCAAACAGCTCTTTCTCAGTCGCTGGCCCCATGGCCGAGAATAGGTCTTGGGTCAGTTGGCGTGCCTGTTTCAATACCTGATCATCAGTCTGGCGTTTTTTAATGATCGACACATCACGGCGACGGCGGCTGTTTTGTAAAGGCTCAAAGGCATCTTTTAACTGTAAGCTGCCGCCATTTAACTGCAGTGAAATCCGCCCCATTGCCGCCAACTGACCCACCAGCAGTAAAATCTCGGCATCCGGCCAGCCATAAGGACGTTTGGCAAAACGATCCACCACATCCGAGACCAGAATACGCTCTGTACCAGTGGCCCGTAGTGCAATGTACTGCTCCACTTCCTGTAGGGCTTTGGGATTGCTCTGACCGCCATCCAGAGACAATCCGAGCTGCGCCATATCATCGACAGTCAAGACGGCGTTCAGTTCACGCCAGGCATCCTGCTGATAGACCTGCAGATAGCTCAGTTTGGTATAAGTATTTTCCAGCAGATAACGACAGGCCTCATCCAGCTTGGTGATTGGACTTGAAGATGAAAGTTGTAGATGTTGACCCAAGGCATAACTTTCCGCCTCCAGCAACATTTCTTCGACCCGGACACGCAGGCGTTTTTTACGTTCTTGGTTCTCACGACCACGGTCTGCCAGAATACGGGAAATATCGGACTGAGTGCCATCATCATTTAAGCGGATGAATTTATTGGTTTTCAGCCAGGTGCGCAGTTCATTAAAGAACTGTTTATCGTCTGCCAGTTTAAACAGTATCTGCCCTTCGGCCTGAGTACTTTTACCAATACAGTAAGCTTCAGTGTAGAGGTTATATTCCGTATCTAGTGGAGAAATGATTTCAACTTTCAAATCGCTCTCATACTTCCCATCCAGGCTATGGCTATCTAGGAAACGACCAATCTGATAGTCCATCTTGTTGGCTTGATGGCGGTATTTGTTCTGATCGCGCAGTAAATCTTTAAAGATCAGATTGGCTAACTCTTTATTTTCTTCTGAAGCTGCTAAGTCAGTGGCTTTGATTTTTCGGGTAATATCACGTTCTTCATTGGTCAGGAACAGGAACTCATCGCCATTCCTCGTAATCAGGCTCTCTTTTTCCAGACGCTGCAGGCTCTCTTCAATCCGCTTGCGCAATGCCAGCTTATCTTCATCAATTTTCTCAATCGACAAAGTCACCAGGTTATCCAGCGTACCTTTGATGATATCGACATAGCGGATCATGAACAGGGTACGCAGCATCTGCACATCAAAACCATCCAGGGTCTTATTCTGCCCTGCCTGGTCGATGGTACGCTTCACTGCAGTATCCAGGAAACCTTCGACTGAAGTATAGAAGCGGTGGAAAGGAACCAGGGCACCGACTTCATCTGTAGCAATCGCATTCGCGGCCATCTGGAACGCATCCAGCATGGACCGTTCACCATAGGCCAAGTGTGCACCGGTCGCACCGACTTTACGGATTTCTTCAAATACTTTTTGCACCAGCTGGAAATGGTACGGCGCAAAAGGATAGTTATGAATAAAACTTTCTGGCCCCTCATAGTTCTTGAGGGTTGGGCCTGAACGGTCAAAGGTAATCTGATTTTTTAAGATATCGCCCTTTTGCTCAAACACCGATCTGAGCAATGCTTCAGCTTCCGGGGTTTTACGTAATAAACGTTTCTGGATGACTTCATCGGTATTGGAACTGGACAGTGATAAACGGGTTTTAAAACGTCCAGCAATCTTGGAGAAGTCATTGGCTTTGGAAGAAGACATCTCACCTAAAACAGCATCGATGTCTGCCTGTGAGGTGACGATAATCCAAGCGCGGCCTTTACAGATCGTACCCAGGTTTTCAGTAATGGTTTGCAGTGTCAGCATCAAGCGGGTATCGCTGCCAATAAACTGCCCCACTTCATCCACCAGAAACAACATGCGTTGCTGGGGTCCTTTGCTGTCCAGGTATTCTTTCACCCACTGACAGAAGTTTTCGACCGAAACACTAAAAGTCTGCTCAGAATCCTCAAACCACTTGTGTGCCGCTTCTGCTGATAAGTTGAGGGCTTGGGAAATTGCGGTTTCGACATCATCCTGATAGAACTGATAGCCGTCACGTTCTTCTAGCCAAGACATGCCGCTAGATTCTTCAAAAGCCTGTTTAAAGCGCTCATACACCCCTTTCTGGCTCAGGTGACGTTCCATATGTGCAATATGTGGATGATCGGCACTAAAACCCTGATACTCGTTAAACACGCGTAAAAACACATTCAGAATCGGATTGCCGTCATCATTGGAACTGGCTTTACTGTCGATGTTAAATAGGATGACATCGGCATGATGGCTAACGGCCTTGCCAATATCCGCACGGATAAACGCATCACGGATTTTGCTTTCATCAAAGAATTCTGCAGCACTGCGTTCGTTACCTTCCGCGTCACGTGCCACTTTATTGGCCAGAATATACGATAAGGTTTTCAGGAAGTGTGATTTACCTGAACCAAAGAAGCCTGAAATCCATACGCCGACACGATTGGCAATCGAAGGATCGCTTAGGTCTGTACCATAAGACTGGAAAAAGTCCCGAAAATGCTTTTCCAGCTCATTGGTGACCACGTATTCATCGAGTTCCTGATATACCGTGGTATTGTCATTCTGGTCTGCCTTGACCACCCCGTTTATCGCACGATCTAATGGCTTGTAAAAAAGTTCTTTAATGTTCATCTCAATCCATTCCCCCGAATTCTTATTTCTATTTGCCGTGTTTAAGGCACCAATCTGAATGCTCTGTAGTAATTGTTGCTTGGAATTTTTCCAAATAAACTCATCGCTTGACCGTCGTAATAACCTGGGTAAAACAGCACCACTGGCTTATGCCCCAGTAACGAATGCAAACTATTCAATAAGTGATGGGCACGTAACAGTGGCCAAACCGACCCAACCCCAGTCATCAACACAATATCTTGCGCATTGGTGGCATATTTACTCACCAGATACGGCGCGAACTTATCCATATGCAGTGGGCCCTTTAAGGCTTTGAGCAGCGCTTCATCGCCTTTGGCTTTTTGCATTTGAATGGCTTTATCGATGAAGTTACGCTCAGCCAGATAATCCACCACGGCTTGCAGCAGGTTGATATTCACCACCTTCAGCTGACTGTGTTTTTTCTCCAGCATCCCGTCTAGAAAATGCAGATATTCGCGCACTTTCAACTCATCTTCAGGTGCATAATCAAAAATCCAGAAGCCAATTTCATTACCCAATCCTTGTCCAGTGAGAAACTCAGTGGAAAGAATTCGCTCTGGAATCTGGTTCAGACGCTCATGTATTGTTTGACTCATTGCTGCCCCTCTACAACTAACGCGCCCATACCGACACTTCCATAGATCTTTTAATGCGTTGTTTATAATGTTCTTCCAACAGGCTACGCAGCTCTGCTCTGACGATCACGCGCTGCAACTCCAGCTTACGGGTACTTTTTAAGTAACCGGCTTCTGCCAGCATGCGAAACACCACCTGCCCCATTTTTTTCTTGCTGGACTCTTTCCAATCACAGATATCCGGATCGCGTTGTGAGCGTTCATCCAAAAAATCTGACCAGATATAACTGTCCAAGTATTGCGCCTGAGAGATATAGGCATCCCTCATCACCGTTTCCATAAACTCAAGCAGCAACAGGTTGCGTTCCAGTGCGCTACAAAAAGCCACCTGGGTCGCCAGCTCATCATCCCCATCACGTAGTGCTTTCCAGAAATCAGGCTCTAAGCGCTCCAGACGCTTACGAATAGCGGTGGCATTGCGTTGAGCTGAAGCAGGCGTTCTTTTTTGCAGAATATTGTCAATCTGAATGGCCTGATGCCATTGTTCTGGAGTCGCTTCTCGTAATAACAGATCCGCGATCAGCCGGCTTTCACGCACCATCAGGGAACCACCAATCAGGTCACTGTCATAATGAAATTGTTCTAACATGGCCAATCTCCTATGAAGCTTGATCAAACAGGTAAGACGACAGCTTTTCGATATCTGAACCTTGTAACACTAAGGTATATTTCAAGGCATCTTCCGCCTCAGCCAGCGTGATCGCGGCCTGATATCGCTGCAAGGTATAGTGAGCCAGGGCTTTTTTCACCGGAATCTGTAATCTGCCATCAGGCATGCCGAAGTCTTTTTCGACCAGCGCTTGTTGTGATGAGTTCAATTTTGGATTAGGGATCAGCGTCAGTACAATTTCTTCATGCCATTGCTGATCTTGAGCAGGGTCTACTGACTCAATCGCCACCACAACAGGTGTACGATCAATTCTGGAGAGTAAAAAGTCCTTAAACTGCTTGCTCTGATGGCAATAGGCACGGACATGCCAGCGAAAACCGGTATACACCAGGGTATGTGGGGAAATCATGCGTTCATGCCACTGCGGATTCTGCATCGAGGCATAAATCATTTTTAAAGTACTTTGGTTGCGGCAGGCACGCAAAACTTCCCGAATCACTTCAGGACGTACACTGCGATCAGGTAATTGAACTGCTGCAAGATTCGGTTCTGGCATCGCAATCAGCGCATGCGATTCACTGACCAAGCCCGAGAGCATATTGAGATATTCATTGATATGCGCTGTAGTCAGTACAGGCTGGAAGCTGGCCTTAGGCACATAGCCTTTTACGGAGGGGTCATGAATCAAGGCATCGGGGTTATACAGCGTATTATAGCGCTTGATATCCGCAGAAGCCTGCTGTCGACTCAGCCCAAACCAGCTCATTAAACGATTGGTAACCAAACGGCCTTCCCAGTAAGCAAGCAGCTCGATGGCTCGCATTCGAAGAAGCACTTCATGCTTATCTGTCGTCATATACCAATCAGTCAATAAATAGCAGTTTTAAGATTACCCCATAGCAAATATACAGTAAAGATTTTTGACGGTATTTAAAGGTAGTATTGCAATCACCAGATAAAAAATATACTAGTATCCTGATGATAGCCGTCAAAGTACGATCTCTAGCAGATCATGGATCCTAGTATAGCGCGTGAATTGAGCTAAGTTTTAGAATGAGAGCAATATGGGTTTTAGATTTCGTAAAAGTATTAAATTATTCCCGGGTTTTAAAATTAATCTGACCCATAAAGGCATCAGCAGTGCCAGCATTGGCAAACCTGGTGCTTCTCTAAATATTGGGAAAAAAGGTACGCGAACCAGTGTCGGTATTCCAGGTACGGGACTATCTTACTCTAAACACCAACCTTACTCTAAAAAGACCCGTGTTCCACAACCGACATCGCTAGAACACACGGAATATAATCCTCAGAGTTTAGAACAACCGAAGACAAAGATCTGGCCTTGGATCATTTTTGGAATATTGTGTTTTATGGTGGGTGCCGTCATTTTTTAGCAAGAACAGCATTGTATTTTAATCAAAAAAAATGCCCACATGGATGAATGGGCAAACTAAGGAATTAATATCCTTCAGAAACTCCAGCGCAATTCTCGCTACTTTCAGTAAGCGACTCTGGCTCAATCATGAGGGTCTGACTCAATCGAATCGAGGTAAATCGATCCATCACAATTGGAGCAGAAATTATGCTTGAATACATTCTTGGATGATGCTGAAAAGTCTTTGAGCTTTAATCAATAAATAAGAGTATTCATGTCTACCCTCAACTTTACTTATTTTCAGATAGCAACCAATCGAGAGCACTCATTTTTACAATACCATTATAATTTGCTTCAGCCCCTATCGTGTCTAAGGTAAGTAAATATTTGGGATACGAATCAGAAATTTTCTGTAATGGACGTAACTCTCGGCTGAGTGTCTCCTCATTGAGCGTTTCTAATGCCACTTGATAATAAGTTAAATTCTGTAAAGTATCGACAGCAACAAAATCAATTTCATATTCATCAACCCGCCCTACATAGACCGTATAACCTCGTCTGATAAGCTCAAGATAAATTACATTTTCTAAGATATGACCTTGATCAGCATTAGCATCAGGCAACATAATCCGGCGCAATCCGACATCAACTAAATAGTATTTTTCAGAGGATTGTAATAACTCACGCCCGCGTACTTTAAATTGTGCGGCACTATAAAATAACAAACTGTCCTGTAAGCCCTGAATATAGCGTTTTACTGTTTCAAATGAGATTTTAACCCCACTTGAAACAAAGGTATTTTTAATTTTATTGATGGAAATGGGTGAGCCTGTCACGCTTGCCAAATATCTTGCGACACGCTCGAGAGAGTTAATATCGGCCGTATTCAAACGGGGAATAACATCTTTAAACATTACACTGGCATAGACCGCTTGCAAGTAATCATAGGTTTCCTGCTGACTAGTCATGGCAAGCGTATAGGGGAAACTACTGTGCGTGTACATGGCATACAAATCACGATTGGATAATTGTTGGATGATCGGATTATTTTCAATATGCCACTGTTTAAACTCTTGGAATGAAAGGGGTAAAACATGTTGCTCTATATAGCGTCCTGTGAGTAAAGTCGCAAGTTCTCCACTCAGAAAGAATGCATTTGAGCCTGTAATATATAAATCGATATAAGCTCGAACATATAAAGAGTCGACTACTTTTTCAAAATTAGTAACATGTTGTATTTCATCTAAAAAAACATAGTTTTTTTTGCTTTTATCAACTTTAGACAGTACATAATCATGTAGTTTACGGTAATCTGTGAGTTCTTCAAATTCCATAAATTCGAAATTGATAGCAATGATGTTTTCGGCTTGTACACCCTGTGCTTTTAGGTCTTGTTGAAACATCGCTAACAAGGTGGATTTTCCAGAGCGACGTACACCCGAAAGCACTTTAATGACATCAGGGTTTTGCCATGTATTCAGAAATTTTAAGTAGCCATCACGTCGAATATTAGCGCTTCTCATTATTTACACTTAGAATCTAAAGTTCTAATTAATTCTATCAAAGTTTAGAACCTAGATGTAAAAATATTCAATTTAAAAAAAAGTTTAAAGTTTAAGTGAAACATTCAAAGCTACTGTTGAAGCATGCAAACAGTAGATCTGATAAAAATCCAAATTCTGTCTTTTTAATTATTTTCCATGTCATGTTATGTCATTGATGCTGCGACTTAACTGCTATATAAATTAAGTGAAAAGTAAAAGGAATTAATATGTTAACTAGAGTGGAACTCATTTTTGTTGTGCTGATGGTCTCAGCCTTAATCCTAATTGCTTATGAAATGCTAAAAGGTTTATTTTAGAGCATCTATACAATTTTTGATCAAAAAAAGCCCACAGAGGGAATCTATGGGCGAAACTAAGGACCTTGACGGTCATTCAGAAACTACAGCTAGTTTCTGGTTGTGATTCTGGACTGAATTAAAAATAACCACATTGGCTGAATGTATCAAAAGTTAAATCATGTGATTGATCATTGATACATCTGCGAAAATGAGCTCATCGCTCTGCTGCTCAATACAGTAATTCACCAAACAAATCCGCTCTAATCTCTTCCAGGCTCAGATTTGATTTCATTCTATTACAGATTGGATGAACCAGCAGACCATTCTCTAGAACGCCTTACCCACCTACGGCTTTGGCAATCCGATGATCCGATTCAGTAGAATCAAGATAGATCAATCCATCAAAAATGAGGCAAAAATTATGATTACCCACCAAAAAATTGTGCTTAAGCAGACTCTTGGTTAATGTCGAAAAGGCCTTGGGATTTGACCGAGAAATTGGACTAATCGACTCCACATATCCCACCACATGCTTGACGACTGCATCATCATAACCGCCCAAAAATCTTTCGACATAGAACTCGTTAAAGTTGATGTACTTGAAGGCCTTAGACATGGACAGAATAAAGGTATTCAGGCATTCCTCATCATCAAAATCAACCTCCATTTCCAAGCTTAAGCAAATAAAGGCTTTATAGACAATTTGTAGCCGATCATAGCCCTTGATACCACTGCCGAACTTTCCAACCGTTTCGGTGGTCGCCACGGGGAAATTGGCGATCAAGAACTCAATACTACGGCGTACCCGGGTGAAGTCTTTGAAAATAATCGTTCGATGATGAATCTGCATGAGGCTTTCATGAATTTCATACACAATTGAAAACCATGCAAGAAAAGAAGTAATCTGAAAACGTTGGTCCTATCAATCGATAACGTATGGATCAAATTGAAAGTAAAGAAAAAAATCAAATTCGCGGATTCCCAGGCCTTGGCTTGGCAAATCAGATATTTGACAAAGCCAAGGCCTGGGCCCCTTAGGTTGAACGATATATGCTTAGGCTATTTGCTCAAGGAAGGATGCTATACGGCTTCTAGTAGCATATTAAATGCAAGGTATGATGTGATTTTTTTTGGCACTATTGATACCTAAGTCTCTATTATTAATTGATAAATGAGCTGCAAGAAGTTTCCTATTCAGGTAAATGATATTCATGCACACGTAGGGCTTGACTCGCCCTTAAAATAGCGAGAATGCGCCACTAAATTTGTTCAAACCTTTGTGTAATAAAGCGTGCGTAAGTCATATTTACTTAGATTCTGATAAGTTGCCCTTAAAAAGTAAACATATATATGTTTGTTTGGTTTTATCCTATAGATAAGTTAAGGCTAATGGTCTAAAAGAACTTTTTACATGTTTACTTTAAACACTAAACTTATGATCTCTAATCACCAAATATCGTACACTCAACCACGCAAGTACCCATCGCACAGCGCTTAATGACGCTTGTTGAGACATAATTCTAAAATAATCATATTTATTATGTTTCATCACTATCGGAAAAAACTGATGTTCTGTAAGGATTGAAAGCATAGGTTCATCCTCTGCCGTAAAATGCATCAATACTTTTGTTACATTACTTTCATACAACCATTTTTTTATTAACCAATTATAAGTTTCTGATTGATTTTGTTCTAAATAATCAAATCGCTCTAAAATCTCTTGTGCAGAATTAAAATCTACAGCACTTAGTAATTCAGGCAAACGTGCTAACTTTCCTTGTGTCGATAATGGATGTCTTCCTATATTTGAACC
>NZ_LQXP01000044.1:0-28131 GCF_003268405.1 Acinetobacter sp. CFCC 11171
AGAAAACATCTACTAGCTTGTAGATGTTTTTTTATTTTCTAAAATTAGATGAAAAATCATACTTAATGACCTACATTTGGCTCGAAAATATTGAAAAACTTTAAAAAATATTCAAGCACAGCCGATTTATTGTTTAAGATGAAAGTCAAAGAAATATATAAAGAGTATTGAACATGATGTTGATGTTACTTTGGGGATTTATTTTATTATTGGCGCTGGCGGTTATATTTTTAATTTGGCTACAGTTTAATCGTGACGTATCGCAATCTACCGCGCATGAAACCTTGCCACTTGAAGAAAAAGTGGTGCATTTAGAAGCCAACCTGAAAAAGACCTTGGAAATTATGCAAGATCTTGCAAAGAAAATGCATATCCAGCAAGAAGTATTAGATCAAACCACTCACAAATTACAGCAAGTTGAATTGCAAAATGCAGAGTTGGTGAACCTTTTGGCAAAAGTGGTCAAGACAGACCAAAGCTAATCAAAAAAATACAAAAGACTGTCCACACCTCGATATCTGCATGAAGCATGTGATCTCAAAGTATGGGTATTTTTTATCCAACAAGATGATTCCTAATATTCATCATCATTGGGTTTAAATCGTAGTTCTTTCGTTATTCAAAACATGATCGTATGGGACTAAATCAAAATTTGTCTTAACACGGCTGCTGAAAGCATGCTAATCACAACGGTAGGCAATAATGAAAAACGTGATGCTGCAAATAGGGTAATGGCCATCGCGATTAAATCAGCAGGATGATCTTTGACAAAATAGGGCGCGATCACTGAGATCAATACACAGCCGGGAACAACTTCCATGATTTGACGCTGTTTGTTGGTGAGGCTACGATTTTTCAGTAATACATAACCCAAGATACGGGTCAGGTAAGTGGTTAATGCAATAAATAAGATGGCAATCAGGGTGCTGGTGTGGATCATGCATCATCTCCGATCAGGAAAAATGCAGAAGCAATACCCGTAACTGCGCCAATCGGAACATACCAGCCCGCAGGGAGATACAAATACGCCAGAGATGCGGCAACCAAACTGACCAGCCATGGACGCGCCGCTTTAAAGCCTTTCCACATGCCACGTAGTAAAACAAGAAATACAGCAGGGAAGGCCATATCAAAACCAAGTCGACTAATATCGCCAAGTATCGGCCCGATCATTGCCCCTAGCGTGGTAAAGCCAACCCACATCAAATATAGAGCACAGCATAAGCCTGCATAGAACATCAAACTAAAGGCGCGCTGAATTCCCAAAACATTAGATTTTTTTTGCGCATCAGCCAAACCCACAGCCCAACTTTCATCGCACATAAAAAATAAAGCGGTATAAACCTTACGATTCGGTAAATGTCGTAAATACGGGACAAGGCTCGCCCCCATTAATAGGTGCCGACTATTCACTAAAAACGTAATAAACATCAGCATGAGAATATTAGGGGGATTGGTCCAAACTTCCAAAATGGCAAATTCAGATCCACCGGCAAAGTTAAGGCCAGTCAAAAGCGGAACTTCTAAACTAGAAAATCCTTTATGTGTTGCCTGAGCACCCAAAACTAATGCAAAAGGAATAATACCCAGCAGCATTGGAATAGATGTTTTTAGACCTCGTTTAAACTCCATAGAATGCTGTGAATGGGTGTGATTGAGTGTACTTTGTCTAAACATCAACATGACGTTTTCCATGAAGCGAGATCGAAAGCAATATTTTATGAATATCTGAGCAGCATTTGGCAGCTATTTTAGGAAAGGTTGCTTTTATTGTGCAATAAAATTGCTAAAATAAAGATTATTGTGAAATTTAGTGCCTTTATTGATGGATCAGATAGATAAACGCATTTTGCAAGCATTACAGCAAAATGGAAAACTACAAAATAATGAATTGGCCCAACTAGTTGGTTTATCACCTTCGCCGTGTTTGAGACGGGTTAGGCAACTCGAAGATGAAGGCTATATTGAGAAATATGTGGCTTTACTGAATCAGTCAAAATTGAATTTAAGTTTAACGGTATTTGCGCGGATTTGGCTAAAAGGTCAAGATGCAAAAACCGTGAATGATTTTGTCGCAGCGATTCAAACGATGCCTGAGGTGGTTGAATGTCAACTCATGGCAGGGGATTGTGACTTTTTCTTACGTATCGTCGTGGCAGATTTAGAAGCCTATCGAAAGTTTCAGATTCATCATTTAACGCAGATCGCCAGTGTGCAAAATGTAAAAACAGAGATACCATTACAGGCCGTTAAACAAACTACAGCGCTTCCATTGGATTGATGTTCGTGTCTTAAATTAAGTTATTGAGCCTGATCATATTTATAACTTTGTTTAAAACTTCATCTATAGAAAGTAGGATGCTTATTATTTTTTATCAAATGGTTAAAAAATAACGTTCACAGGATTTTAAAATATAAGCATAAACATATATTTAGTTGTAAAAATTAAAGCTGTTGATGAAGTAATGAATGCTGAAGCATCTTTTATGAAAAAGTCGTGTGCAAGCGTAAAACTATCGTGCTAAACTAGGAGAAATCGGGTGTGCTCCCGATTTTTTTATGCGGATTTGTTCCGCGCTGACAAGAATTTAGGTTTACAACATGCCCATTTCAGAGACATGGTTATTACCTGATGGTGTAGCTGATGTACTGCCAGAACAGGCGCAAGTGATTGAATCTTTGCGTCGTGAAGCATTAGATTTCCTCGCATCTCGAGGTTATCAGTTGGTGTACACGCCATTCATTGAATACATCGAATCTCTATCTTCTCTTTCAGAATCGAATCAAGATTTAGACTTAGCCACTTTTAAAGTGATCGATCAACTTTCAGGTCGTTTGCTTGGTGTGCGTGCCGATATGACACCACAAGTGGCTCGTATTGATGCGCATGTACATCCTGTCGAAGGTGTAGCTCGTTATTGCTACGCTGGTACAGTACTACATACTAAACCACAGGGTTTTAATACCACACGTGCACCTTTACAGTTAGGTGCAGAATTATTTGGTTCAGACAGCATTGATGCTGACGTTGAACTGATTGATGTCATGATCAACTTGCTTGCTAAAGCAGGTCATGCAGATGGTATCCATCTTGATTTAGGGCATGTCGGTTTATTCCGCAGCATGGTGAAACAAGCTGGCTTGAGCAAAGCAGTTGAACGTCAGTTATCTGACTTGTATCAACGTAAAGCTTTACCTGAACTTGCTGAATTCACACAAAAGCTTCCATTCGGTCAAGATTTTTATACCTTAGGTCGTTTTGCAAGTGATTTAGATGCGTTACAAGCAAATTTAAGTGCTGAAGTTTTAAATAACGAAGCATTTAAACTTGCATTTGATGCAGTGAAATCGACACAAGCCGCAATTCAGGTGCGTTGGCCAGAAATACATATTGGTATCGATGTTGTAGAACTTCGTTCATACCATTATCACACTGGTTTAATGTATGCCGTATATGCACCAAACCGTGCTGCGCCATTGGCTCAAGGCGGTCGCTATGACGGTATTGGTGAACACTTCGGTCGCGCGCGTCCAGCGACAGGTTTCTCTTGTGATCTATATGCATTAACTGCAGGTCAAGTTCAGAAAAACCAAGTTTTGGTTGCACCAAAAGGCATCGAAGCAGATTTATTAAAGGCAATTGAAGCAGCACGTACCGAAGGATTCAGTGTTGTTCAATTGTTAGGTAATGATGATTTAAGCTCAGCACCGTATGCAACGCACCAGTTGGTGAATGCAAATGGCGAGTGGACAATCAAACAAATTTAATCTCGGATGTGCCTGCGGGCACACACGTTTTTTCCAATTTTAACAGCATGATGCAATGAGGCTATTATGGGCAAGAATGTTGTGGTACTTGGTACCCAATGGGGCGACGAAGGTAAAGGTAAGATCGTCGACCTGCTCACAGATCAAGCGGCTGCGGTAGTTCGCTATCAAGGCGGACACAACGCAGGTCATACACTTGTGGTTGGTGGTAAGAAAACTGTTTTACACCTCATTCCATCTGGTATTTTACGTGACAACGTATTGTGCTTAATTGGTAATGGTGTTGTTTTATCACCTGAAGCTTTAATCCACGAAATGGAAGTTTTAGAAAAAGAAGGCGTGCCTGTACGTGAACGTCTACGTATTTCTCCAAACTGTCCGTTGATCCTTCCACACCATATCGCCCTTGACCAAGCACGTGAGAAAAAACGTGGCAATGCGAAAATTGGTACAACAGGTCGTGGTATCGGTCCTGCATACGAAGACAAAGTGGCTCGTCGTGCAATCCGTGTTGCTGACTTGGTTCGTGGTGGTGCTCATCTTAAAGCTCAACTAGAAGAGCTTCTTGAATACCATAACTTCCAATTGACTCAATTCTTCGGTGTTGAAGCCGTTAAAGTTGAAGATGTAATCGCTCTATGTGACGAATGGCGTAAAGTCATCGAACCTATGGTGATGGACGTGACTGGCGAACTTCATGCTTACCGTAAAGCAGGTAAGAAAATCATGTTTGAAGGCGCGCAAGGTTCACTTCTTGACGTTGATCACGGTACATACCCGTATGTTACATCTTCAAATACAACTGCTGGTGGCGTAAGCTCAGGTTCAGGTCTTGGTCCATTACACCTTGACTATGTATTGGGTATTACTAAAGCGTACACAACTCGTGTAGGTGCTGGTCCGTTCCCAACTGAACTTGTTTATGATGCTGCTAACGATGTTGGTGATGCGATCGGTAAACACTTGGGTACTGTCGGTTCTGAGTTTGGTGCGTCTACTGGCCGTCAACGTCGTTGTGGTTGGTTCGATGCTGAAATTCTACGTCGTTCAGTAGAAGTAAACTCACTTTCTGGTATTTGCTTAACTAAACTAGACGTTCTAGATGGTTTAGAAGAAGTGAAAATCTGTGTAGGTTACGAAGCAGCTGATTCTGGTTGTGTAGGTTCTTCTGATGCGCTTGCATTTGAAACTTTAAAACCAATCTATGAAACCATGCCAGGTTGGTCTGAGTCTACTTTCGGTGCGAAATCACTAGATCAATTGCCACAAAATGCAATTAACTACGTGAAACGTTTAGAGCAATTGATTGAATGTCCAATCGACATCATTTCAACTGGTCCAGACCGTGATGAAACAATCGTATTACGTCATCCATTCGACGCATAATGTGCTGTTGAATTAAGATGTAAAAGCCTCGCGAAAGCGGGGCTTTTTTTATATAGCGAAGAACATAACTTCAAAAAACGGCATGTATTATAAACTGATAGTACTCAGTAACATCCGAAGTGCCATTTGATTCAAATAAAAGAATGATACGCGATAATTCATCCGCAAGTGTTTGAGACAGGAAAACTTTTAATTAAAAATGTTATTGCAATACTGTGAATAATTTGACACTAGTGAACGAGTTTTGTCGGTGAGGTGCATTGCACCGCAAGATGGTTTCCTTGCGAAGCACGCTTCTCATTTTGCCTAATGAGAAACATTGTTTCATGTGTGTACCTCCAGCCGAAGGTTAATCCCTTTATTTAAGCCCTAGATGTAAGACTCCGTCGAATATACTTAAAAGTATTTAAAAAATGTGAAATTATTTTTACAGGGTAACATCAGATATTAAATTTAAATAATGGAAAAATAAAGATTTTGAAAAAAATAAGCATAAAAATATTGAGTCATTCAATTTTTTGTATATATTTGACACTCTTTATAAATAACTAGAGATCATGATGAATTATAAAAAATCTTTGGCATGCTTTGCCGTAGCAGCTTCTTTATCAGGTTGTACCACGATTGCTGATCTTGCAGGTGCTGATTCTGCATCTTTGAACTTACAAGCAACACAGTCTTATAACGCAATGCTGAAAGACGCTCAGACCAAACAAGTGCTCGATACCAAGTCTGCGACTTATCAAAAAGTAAACCGTGTTTTCTGGAAAATGAAACCATTTGCAGATCAGATGAATCAAACGGGTCAGGCTTTTGATTGGAAAGTTGCCGTAATCAAGTCTAAAGAAATCAATGCCTATGTTGCACCCGGCGGGAAAGTTGTTTTCTATACAGGAATCGTCGAAACCCTCAAACTGACGGATGATGAAGTCGCAGCAATCATGGGTCACGAAATGGTTCATGCCTTAGAGGAACATGCAAAAAATAAAATTGGTGCTTCTGCACTGACTAATCTTGCAGTGAGTATAGGTTCACAATACGTAGGTAATGCAGCAGGTGGCTATGGTGCAACCTTGCTTGACTTGGGGAGTCAATTTGGTGTGGGCTTGCCGTATTCACGTAATTTGGAAAGTCGCGCGGATAAAGGTGGCCTAGTGATGATGGCAAAGGCTGGATACAATCCAGAAGCGGCGATTTCATTGTGGAAAAAAATGAATGCGAATGATAACAGTGGCAACGACGCACTGAGCAAATTTATGTCTACACACCCAAGCAATAATGACCGTATTGCTGCTATGCAAAAAATGATGCCGGAAGCGCAGCAATATTATAAAAATGCGACACCATCGAGTGTACGTCGTTAATATCGGCTGTTTTCAAGACTAAAGTTGCATTTTAGTACGCTATACACTTTGTGGTGAGTTGCTAAAATGCAATTTGAATTAGGAAGAGAAGTGCAGGATGCAAAAGAATATTTCGACCACCATTTTTTATTCTTTATTATTTGCGATGGGGGGAGCACCCACTATTGCTATGATGATCATTCGTGCCCAAACTCAAGATCCACAATTAATTTATCAAGCCCTGATTGGGTTGTCGGTGATTATTGCCTGTATTCTTGTGCCCATAGTTTTGATACAAAATGCTGTCCTATTTTTTAAGCGAAAAAATGTGCAGTTAGAAGAAAAAATTAAGCCATTAATGCATGTGTATTTGGGCTTGAATGTGGTTTGTTTAATCTATTGGTTGGTTCTTCAATTTTCAGCTTAAAAAAATTACATAAATACTATTATAAGTCGCTATAACTTCGTTTTAAGCTCCAAACCATAAGAATATAATATCCATAAATTCACTTATATTTTAATGGTCTGGAGTATCCTTAATGAAAAAAATAATTCTAACGAGCCTGTGTATGGCCGGTGTAATGACGATTTCGGGCTGTGCGACAGTGGCAGATATGGCAGGAGCGGATACTGCTACATTGAACGCGCAAGCAACACAAAGTTATAACAAAATGGTGGCGGATGCGCGTTCTAAAAATCAGTTAGATACTTCATCAAGTACGTATAAACGAATTAATTCAGTATTCCTCAAACTTCGCCCATTTGCAGACCAAATGAACCAAACGGGTCAAGCGTTCCAATGGCAATTGGCAGTCATGAAATCAGACCAAGTCAATGCCTTTGTCGCTCCAGGCGGTAAAGTTGTATTTTATACAGGTATCGTCAATAAACTAAATTTAACTGATGCAGAAATTGCGGCGGTTATGGGACATGAAATGGTCCATGCTCTTGAAGAACATGCAAAAAGTAAATTGGGTGCTCAAGCCTTAACGGATCTTGCGCTGAATATTGGTTTAAGTGCCGCAGGCAATAATGTCGGTCAATTGGGCACTGCTGCTGCGCAGTTAGGTAGTCAAATCGGTATAGGGTTACCGTATTCACGTTCTCTGGAAAGCCGTGCTGACCAAGGTGGTTTAATGTTAATGGCACGTGCAGGTTATAACCCACAAGCGGCGATTACACTTTGGGAAAAAATGAATAAGCTTGAAGGTGCGGGAGGTTCATCATTCCTGTCTACGCATCCATCAAACTCACAACGTATTGAAGCGATGCGTAAAAATCTACCTGCAGCGCAGCAGATTTATAACCAACGTCGTTAATTCATAAGAATTAATTATCCGTTTTAAAAAAGCAGGCCGTGGCCTGCTTTTTTGTATTTAATAGTTTGAAAAGTTCTTATATGGCATACCTATATCAGGCGCAATAAAAAAGGCAAAGTAAAAACTTTGCCTTTTTGCACTAGAGATCAGAAGATCTTAGTGGTGGTGACCGCCTGCACCGTGTACGTGACCGTGTTCAAGTTCTTCAGCAGAAGCCTCACGGATTTCAACGATTTCAACTTCGAAAGTTAAATCTTGACCAGCAAGTGGAAAGTTCGCATCAACAACAACGTTGTCGCCTTCAACCGCTTTAACTGTCACGATTTGAACGCCGTCATCAGTTTGAGCTTGGAATTGCATACCTGGTTGGATGTTGTCCACGCCTTGGAACATTTGAGCAGGAACTTCTTGAACGAGATCAGGATTGTATTCGCCATAACCTTCAGCAGCAGGTACAGTTACAGTGAATTTTTCACCAACTGTTTTGCCTAAAAGAGCTTTTTCAAGACCTGGAATGATGTTACCAGCGCCGTGCAAATATGCTAGTGGCTCACCTTGAGATTGGTCGAGAGTTTCACCCTCTGCATTAGTCAATGTGTAGTGGAAAGAAACCACAGAGTTATTTGCAATAGCAGTCATGTTATTGATCCATTCAATTTTTTAAGGGTTACATCATAAAGTGAAATTGCACTTTTGTAGACTAAATTTATCAAAAAAATGCAATTTTTAAATGCTTATGATGCTTTTTTCATTAATCGGGGCAAATCTGTAAATTTCAATGCAATTTAATTTTAGGCGCAATTTTTCGTGTAACAAAATCTTTAGCCGTTAATAGTCCTGCATGTGCGTAGCCGTAAATTGTGGCTTGATGCATACGATAAAGTGAAACGTACATTGATTTGGCAACAAAGCCTTGAACATTGACCTGACCTAAAAGTTCACCAACCGCTTTATGCTTGCTTAATGAGACTAAGGAACCTTTGTCTGAAAATACGAACATCGGGAGTTGCTGATCACGGATACGCGCCTTTAAGCAATCCACGAGAAATGACGCTTGTTGGCTAGCAACTTGAGCGCGTGGGCCGAGGACAGGCTCATCTGCACGCGGTTGGCAATGTGCACAATCACCAAACGCGAAAATATCTGGGTGTGCCTTAGTTTGTAGTGTTGCATATACACTCAAACGCCCCATGCGGTCTTTTTCAAAGCCTTCAAGCTTCGAAATTACTTCTGGTGTTTTAATGCCTGCTGCCCAAACCTTCAGTTCAGCTTTAATTTTACTGCCATCATTAAAATAAACATGTTCAGCATCGACTTTTTCCACATGTTTAGAGGTTAAGACTTCAATTTTCATGCGTTTTAATTGCTGCTGAGCATGCTCGGCCATTTTTTCAGGGAGTGCAGGCAGAATCCGATCAGCACCTTCAATCAAATTGATCTGTACGCTTTGAGGATGAATTTTATTTAAACCATATTTATAAAAATTATTTTTGGCTTCAACCAATTCTGCTGAAAGTTCAACCCCCGTTGCACCTGCGCCAATAATGGCAATTTTCAACTCACGTGCTGTATTGCTATTTTGCGCATCCAAATACAACTGTAAGAGATCTTGTTGGAAGATTTCAGCTTGTTGCAGGCTGTCCAAATAGTGACAATGTTCATACACGCCCGGTGTATTAAAATCGTTGGAAACTGAGCCTAAAGCAAGAACAAGGGTATCATAACTCAGTTGCAGTTGTTCTTGAGTAGATTCATATTTACCTTGTTGGACTTTGCTAAGCTGAATAGTTTTTTCAGCAGGATTGACATCTTCAAACTTAGCCAAGACAAACTCATAATGATGCTTCGCAGCATGTGCATAGTAGTTAATTTCTTCTTCACTAACCGACATAGTCCCTGCGGCAATTTCATGTAAAAGGGGTTTCCAGACATGCGTGAGTTTCATATCTACGAGGGTAATGCGTGCTTTCTTTTTTTTCCCGAGTAAATCACCGAGTTGAGTGACCAGTTCTAAACCACCGGCACCACCACCGACAATGACAATATGGTGTAACTTGGAGTCATCAGCGTTATTCATTGAATTCCCTATTTTATTATTGTTGAAAAAAAGAAGATGGCACGAGTATGCCATCTTCTTTTTTGCACGAATAACGAATTGTCTTACAAGTTACATAATCACATCATTGACCTAGAGGGTAGGTTTTAACTTCTGCTGCATCCGTATTAAAGATGCTAAAAAGGCCTTTGATCCACATCATGAAACGCTCAAAAACATTGGCTTCTTCAATTTGTACGTCATCTTCAATATCAAAGGTATTAATCAGTTGGTTATTTTGATAAACCGTAACAGTCGCTAATTTCATCACTTCAGCCAAAGGCGCAGTAAGTTCTTTTTCCTTCACTTCAACACTCAATTTAGTCTGCGTTTCATGAAGTGGTTCAATGGCTTGAATTTGACCATTGCCGGTATTTAAAAGAATACGTTGCTGCATAGGGTCAAACGCTTTTAAATCGATGGCATAAGCTTGATCATAAAGTGAAGTTGTAATCAGTTTAGGTTGTTGAGTTTCTACCTTAAATATTTTCAAGGTTGATTTAACCACAGGTAATTCTGCAATTAATTGCTTATCTTTGATTGCAACTTCATTACGTGTATAGGTATAAGCCAAGTTCATGAGGTTGTGTGCTACTTCTGCACGTTTTAATCCACTTTTTGCCCCTAATACCACAACAATCAAACGACGTTCTGGCGCGTCAGGATTCGCGATCAAACGGTTGGCTGTTAAAGCTAAATTATAACCTGCAGCTTTAGTAAAACCTGTTTTTAAGCCATCAACGGTAGGATCTTGTTTGAGTAAAATATTAGTTGCATGGTGGAAACGGTGATTATAACTAAAACTTTGTTGTTTAGAATAATTCAAATAGTCAGGTGTTTCAGTCACCAGTGCTTGCCCTAAACGTGCAAGGTCAGCCGCCGATGAATAATGTTCTGGCATGGTAATACCGGCTGGATTTTGAAAATTGGTATCATTCATGCCCAAAGCTTTAGCTTCTTTGTTCATGCGTTCAATAAATTTTGGAATATCACCAGAAATGCGTTCAGCTAAAGTCACAGCGGCATCATTGGCAGACATGACCACAAGACCTGCCAAAAGCTGATCAACTGAAATTTGTTCACCAGCTTTGAGATACATTTGTGATTCATCCCATTGAACCACTTGTACAACTGGGGTTGCGGTTAGGATTTCATTTTTCTTTAAATGACCTGCTTTAATTTCCTTTAAAGCAATATAAGCCACCATCATTTTGGTAAGTGAAGCAGGGGCACGCTGAACATGGCTATTATGTTCTGCTATCACTTGACCCGATTGAGGGTCTAAAATGGTCCAAGCTTCAGCTTCAACAGTTTCAGGGACAATATTTAAAAGGGCAGCATTTGCTATCGTGGAGCATAGAAAACTAAGCAGCGCGATGAGGTAGATCACGTGTTTCAATGAGGTTCCTTAACCAACCATTCCGTTGGTGGTAAAACGAAAAAATTTTTAGGCATGCTATGCCTTTTTTTTTCTGCTGACTAGTCATAATTGTAGACAATTGCGACAGTTCCGCATTCAGTTGTAAAAAATGTTAATCTAATTGATAAGTTATCTTTTACTAATTTTATATCGCCCATTATGTTGCATTATCAAATCGAATTTGACGATTATCGTCAGCATCTAGTCCATGTCACTGCACGTTTCTTGGCAAATCCAACACAGGTGCTTTCTTTGCCAACTTGGATTCCCGGAAGTTACTTAATCCGAGAATTTTCGAAGCATATCGAAGCTGTTCGAGCTTATGATGAAGATGGGCGTTTGTTACAAATAGAGAAATTTGAAAAAAATAAATGGCGCTTATTTAATACAGATCATGAGTTGATCACGGTTGAATATGATGTATATGCCTTCGATTTGTCGGTCCGTGGTGCTTATGTTGATCAAAGCCGTTTATACGTCAATCCAGCTTGCGCATGTTTAGGTTTAGTTGACCAAGAAGATACAGCCATTGAGGTTGAAGTTTTCTTGCCACCCGAGTTAAAGCATTTCCAACTTGCGACTGGATTGAAGTCAAAAAGTTTAGTGAAAGGTCGTTATACCTTATATGCAGATAACTATGCTCAGTTAATTGATGCACCGTTTGAACTGGCGGAACAAACCCGTTTTAGTTTTGAAGCCAACGGCATTCCACACGAATTTGTGGTGTCGGGCAAACATGCTATGAACGCGCAGCGTATGCAGCAAGACATCGAAAAAATTTGTTCGACAGAAATTTCCATGTTCGGTTCAGCACCATTTAAAGACTATACCTTTATGACCATGGCAACGGCGAATAGCTATGGTGGTTTGGAACATCCAAACAGTACGAGTTTAATTAGCCCGCGTGATGATTTACCAAAAGACAATGAACCTGTAGAGCCTTCGGCAGATTATCAACGTTTTTTAGGTTTATGCAGCCATGAATATTTCCATTCATGGTTAGTAAAATTTATCCGTCCAGAAAACTTTGTGAATTATGATTTGAACAAAGAAGGCTACACTTCTTTGCTTTGGATTTTTGAAGGTTTTACATCGTATTATGATGATTTGATTTTATTGCGCAGCGGCGTGATTAATCAGGATTCATATATCAAGCTTTTGAAAGCACAAATTGATCGCTATTTACAAAATCCAGGTCGTGAAATTCAAACTGTTGCTGAATCAAGCTTTGATGCATGGGTGAAATTCTACCGTCAGGATGAAAACTCAAATAATGCAGGTACAAGTTACTACAACAAAGGCTGCCTCGTGGCGCTATGTTTAGATCTTGGCTTACGTCTACGTGGTTCAAGTCTTGATGCCCTAATGCGTAAATTATATGCAAATGCGCAAAATGGCATTCAAGTGAATGAACGGACTATTTTCAATTTATGCAATGAATTGACGGGTGATGATTGGTTAGAACAAATCAATCATTTGATTAATACTACGGATGAATTGCCGTTAGACCAATTATTCCCTGAGTTTGGCCTAAGCTACACGCTTAAAAATGACAAATCATTGCCATTTGGTCTAAAACTTGCTGATAAGCCTGAAGGAATGTTGGTTCAGTCCGCTCGCCGTGATGGTGCAGCAGCAAAAGCTGGCTTGTCTGCGAACGATGTGATTATTGCAATTGATGGTCTAAAAGCAACCGTTAAATTGGCAGAAAAATATGCCAAGCAAGACGGAACTTATACCGTACTGGCATTCCGCCGTGATGAGTTAATGAGCTTTGAAGTAGAAGCGGCAGGTTCAGAATTGACGGAAGTTGAACTTAAAGTTGAAGATCAGGCTAAAGCTGAGAAGTGGTTGAAAGCCTAATTTAAGCTAAAAATTGAATGACTGGAAAAAGGATGCTGAGGCATCCTT
This sequence comes from Acinetobacter sp. CFCC 11171, assembly GCF_003268405.1. Taxonomy (NCBI): domain Bacteria; kingdom Pseudomonadati; phylum Pseudomonadota; class Gammaproteobacteria; order Moraxellales; family Moraxellaceae; genus Acinetobacter; species Acinetobacter sp. CFCC 11171. The sequence goes on from NZ_LQXP01000044.1 coordinate 13,243, forward strand.
TTTTTGCCCAGCATTGAGTGCGTTGCTTGTGAATGATGCACAGTTTTGTTGCGCCAATTAAGGATATACATTAAAAAATATATGCATTTTGCACATAAAATGAATTAAAAATAATGCAATTTAGCCCTTATTAAACTCGGCACAGCTTTTGCAATTGAGGCGTATTCCTTAATGAATCATTTGCAGGGTGTGCTTATGAATGAACATGATGAAAGTCCGCTGACCGAAACACCAGATACGCAGCGTAAAGGGTTCTTGCCTATCGCTTTGGTACTGTTCAGTTTTACGTTTTTTACGGGAACGATGTTTGCTGGCGGCAAAATTGGTGTCGCTTTTGAGTTTATCGATATTCTTTGGATTACTGCGATTGGTAATTTACTGCTGGCGCTGTATGCCGCATCACTGGGTCTAATTTCTGCTCGCAGCGGACTAAATACCGTACTTATGGGGCGTTTCTGCTTTGGCAATTTAGGCAGTAAATTGTCCGACTTTTTATTGGGCTTTGCGGAGCTGGGCTGGTTTGCATGGGGCGCAGCAACTTTAGCTATTTCCTTAGCCAAGATTATTCATTTGCCAGAAGCATGGAATATTCCACTGATGGTGATGTTTGGCTTGGGCTTTTCTATTACTGCGCTGATTGGCTTTAAAGGCTTGGAATATCTTTCTCGAGTATCTATTCCCTTAATGTTCCTTTTATTGTTGGGTTCAATTTACCTAGCAACCAAAGAAATTGGCGGCTGGGAAGGTTTAAACAGTGTTCAACCGACGGAAAGCCTGACTTATGCGACAGCAATTACCATGGTTTTTGGCACTTTTGCTAGTGGTGCAACACAAATCACCAATTGGACACGTATGGCGAAAAGTAGCCGAGTAGCTGTTTGGGCCTGCCTGATTAGTTTTGTTATTGGCAATGGCCTAATGGTGCTAGCTGGGGCATGGATGGCAATTGTTTATCAGCAATCAGATATTGTGGAAGTGCTTATTTTGCAGGGCTTATCCCTAGCAGCCATTATTATGCTGTGTCTGAACCTCTGGACGATTCAAGGGCCAACGATTTACAACGTCTCTGCAGCAGCATGCCATTTGGTACGCAGTGAACGCCGTAAAACCATGGTTATGATTTCTGCTGTGGTCGGCATCATTCTCGCGGTATTGGGTATGTATGAGCTGCTGATTCCATTTTTATTATTACTGGGTGCAATTATTCCGCCTGTGGGTGGCGTAATTATGGCGGACTACTGGGTGCGCTATAAGGGAAAATATCCACGTTTGGCAGAAGCTCAATTGCCTAACTTTAATTGGATTGGACTGATTGCTTACAGCTTGGGTGCAGTTTGCGCGTATACATCGCCTTGGATTGCGCCACTTGTTGGTATAGCAGTGGCATTTATATGCTATTCCGTACTGAATGCGCTCTTTCCAGTTAAGCAGGCTGTATTACAGCAGGCGGCGGAGTAAGCCATGAGCATGAGTGTGCAAGATGTGCTTAATCTGCCAGCCCTGTATGAAATGAAACTGCGGGCAGGGCAAAGCAATGTGCATAAAACCGTACGCTGGTTTTATGTTGCGGAAAATGAAGGTATTGCAGACTGGATTGAAGGTGGTGAGCTGGTTTTTGTCACAGGCATTAATTATGTGCGAGATGAAAACAACTTGCTGGCTTTGCTGGAACAGGCTTCACAGCGTAATGTTTCAGGCTTAGTGGTCATGACTGGTGCAGAGTTTATTCATGAAATTCCGCCTAGCGTGATTCAGCGCGCTGAAGAATTGCAGCTGCCTTTAATTGAACAGCCGTACAGCCTGAAAATGATTGAAGTCACGCACATCATTGGCACACGCTTAGTTCAGCTTTCTCAAGTAAAAAAATCTGCGCAGGATGTACTGACACAGCTATTAATGGGGGATTATCCCTCTTTAGAAACCATACAGCTGAGAGCCAAACATTTGGATCTGCCTGTGCTGGGTCGGCATGCTATTGCAGTCTTTAAATTAGGCAATATGCAAGCTTTGTTTCAAGGCGGTGAACAATCTCTGGAATCTCAGCTGTATCAGCGGAAGCAGCAGTGTTATGAGCAACTGGACAGTTGGTGCAAGCAGCATCAGCAGGTTTTTCCCGTTATCCGGCAAGGCGATCAATTTACTGCAGTACTGTCTTTAGAACATGACAGCCTTGAAGATTGGATGAAAGCATTATCCAGCCTCATTGAACATTTGAACACTTTAGATGCTGAGCTAAAAGTTTTTGCAGGACTGTCCAATCAAGTCAATTCCGCCGTCGCTTTTCAGCGCGGTTTTTGGGAAGCCTCGCAGGCGCAGGATATTGCTTTAGATGTGCAGGCAGAAAATGGTATTTGTCTCTACAAAAATTTAGGCATTTTGAAATTGCTCAAAGCCATTCCAAATAAATCAGTCATTCAGCAATTTATGCAGGAAACCATAGGCATGTTGCTGCTCAGTGACAAAAAACATCCTTATCTGCTGCTGGAAACCTTGGATGCCGTACTGAAAGAAAATGGCAACTTGAATGCATCTGCACAGCGTCTAGGCATTCACCGCAACACTTTAAATCAGCGCATTCAAAAAATTGAAGCACTAACAGGTCAGGCCATTAGCCATGCCAATTTTAGGCTGAATGCATCTGTTGCTTTGCTGATTTGGCACATGACCCACTAATTTATATAGATTGAAATAGGAAATACAGAGATGAATACAGCAAGCGCGAAAGTGATTAATGCAAAATTACGCCATAAAGAGGGATTGTATACAGTTGCCTATAGCAATGGAAAATTTGACCGTATTGAATTGCAAGATGGTGTGCTTCAAAGCAATGACAATCCAAACGGAGAATTTTCACAAATTATTGATGCCAAACAGCAGCTGCTTATGGCGCCAATGATTGATCCGCATATTCATCTTGATGCCGTACTGACAGCGGGTGAGCCTGAATGGAATATGTCGGGTACGCTGTTTGAAGGCATTGAGCGCTGGGGGCAACGTAAAGAAACTATTACTTTTGAAGATACTAAACTTCGTGCGAAAAAAACCGTGGATATGCTGGTGGCGCACGGTATACAGCATGTGCGGACTCATGTGGATGTTACAGATCCTGCGCTTACTGCACTGCACGCGATGCTAGAAGTGAAAGACGAAATTAAATCTAAAGTAAATCTGCAGATTGTGGCTTTTCCGCAAGAAGGAATTGAATCTTATAAAAATGGCCGCGGCTTGATGGAAGAAGCAATCAAGCTGGGTGCAGATGTGGTTGGCGGTATTCCGCACTTTGAATATACCCGTGAAAAAGGGGTGAGCTCAGTACATTTTCTGATGGATTTAGCTAAAAAATATGATCGTTTAGTCGATGTACATTGTGATGAAATTGATGATCCTGCATCGCGTTTTTTAGAAGTACTTGCTGATGAAGCGCGTGTACGCGGCATGGGGGAGCGTGTCACAGCCAGCCACACTACGGCTATGGGTTCTTATGACAATGCGTATTGCTATAAGTTATTCCGCTTGTTAAAACGCTCGAAGATTAATTTTATTTCCTGCCCAACCGAAAGTATTCATTTGCAGGGCCGTTTTGATACTTATCCTAAACGTCGTGGATTAACTCGCGTTGCAGAAATTGACCGTGCGGGTATGAATATCAGTTTTGCTCAGGATTCAATCCGTGATCCGTGGTATCCAGTAGGCAATGGCAATATTCTGCGCATTTTGGATGCGGGTCTGCACATTTGCCATATGCTGGGTTATGAAGATTTACAGCGCTGCTTAGACTTTGTATCAGACAATTCTGCGAAAACACTTTGCTTGGGTGAACAATACGGGATAAAAGTTGGCCGCCCTGCAAGTTTTATTATTTTGCCGGGGCAGAATGATTATGATGTTATTGCGAATCAAGCCAAAGCGGTGTTAAGTGTGCGTAATGGTGAAGTGATTATGCGCCGTCAGGAAGAGCAAGTAGAGTTGTTCGCTTAATTTGAAAAACATTTAATTTTCAGGTAAAACCCATACTTAGTATGGGTTTTTTTATTAGAAAATTATGGAATTGGGGCTTCAACAATTAAATTCATTAGCAGGGTTGGTAGATGATTTATTATTGGATACAAGTCGAAAAGCTGAATTAATAAAGTGCTTTAATTTTCATTTTGATAACGAGTTCACTTTTACTGATGATGGCTGTAAAGGCTATTTTTACTATATTTTAGCGAATTGTAGTTCGGGAATTTATAAATATCAGGATGAACATTGGTTTTCGACAAACTTAATAACTACGGTTAATTTGTATGAGAAGTCATTATATATACTTAAAAAAACAAATGAAAATCATGGATTATTATCATTTGTTTTAACAAATTTTGGGAATTTTTTATCTTCAATAGGGCGCAGTTTTTGTGCTCAATATTATTGGGATCAAGCAATAAAAATGGATAATAACCCTGTAGCGTTAGTTGCTAAAGCTCAAGGTGTAATTTTTAGGTCAAGTCAACTGTATGACCAATCACATGTAAATATTCATTACTATTTTGCAAATCAGTTGATAAAGCAGGCATACATGAGTTTTGATGCTTTAGAAGAGGAACAGAAAATTCCGTTAAAGAAGACAGGTGATTTATATCATTTTACTTGTTGGTATCAAGAGCACTTCCAAGATACTGATTTTGATTATGTAAAAGAATATAAACAAAAGACAAAAACTAAGGCTGAGCTTAGGTATCTAGTTTGGAGTGCAGAAAACAAATTATTTTTAAATGACTTAAACGATTTATTTGAGGATGAAATTGTACTTCAGGACATTTTGGGGCTTCCTGATATGACCTATAAAATTAATTCGTCTTTGAGCCTTAAAGAAAGTCTCGTATATCATTCAAATTTTGATGAGCTTAGAAATGAATATACTTATGCTAGATTTTTAATTTTTCAAGCTTCTGAAATAAAAACGGATACTCAACATTTTTATAATAAAACCTATCCACATGTGTATGATACTTTACATGCAATTGATAATTTAAAAACATCACAAATGAAATCGGCTTTTAGAATTTTATATTCAATTTTTGACAAAATTTCATACTTTTTAGCTAAGTATTTAGATTTAGAAATGAATGATCGTCAAATTACTTTTTCAAAAGTTTTTGGATGGAATGAAAATAGAAAATTTAAGCCACGTGATAAATTGAAGGATTCAAAGAACTACTTTTTACATGCTTTGTTTTATATTTTAAAAGAAATTGAATCTGATCAGCTGAATGGTCATGATAAAGTGAGCGAATTAAATTCTAGAGAAAAAATTGAAAAGCCTAGATTATCAAAAATTCGTAACTGTCTAGAGCATAGGTCTTTTAGAGTTATTGATGATTTTGGATATGAATTAAATACCAAATTTGATATGACGTCAGAATTTTCATATCAGAACTTAAAAGATCAGCAGAATATTTTAATAGAACAAGGTGAAGTAGAGTCTTTTGAATATCTGGAAATCTTAGAAAAAATAAAAGAAAAAGAAATGAAAGCAAATTATATTTTAGAAATACCTTTATCAGAATTTGAAAGCTCATTAATGGATCTTGTTCGATTAGTTAGAAATTCTTTGATGTATTTATCTTTTGCAGTGCAGTTTGAGGAAAAGATGAAACCTCAACCTGAGGGGCTAATTTTACAGAGAGAAATACCATTAAAATAAAGCCCACATCTGTGAGCTTTAATTTCTACCGAATAAAATCTTTAATTAATAGATAACAGCTTTTTTTGCATGACATTTATAAAAGCTTAGTTCTTGAGATTTTGCCCTCAAATCTTCTGCAAGTTGTTGAGTCACGATTTGTTCAATATGTTGAGCATTTAATTTTGGCTTGATATATGCAGCTTCAGTAATCTGCCCAATAGTTTTACGTTGTATTAATTCGAGATCTAAATAATTTTGAATAATTTCATCTTTTTCAGAATATTCACGACAAACTGAAATAACAATGCGACCGGTTTGGATTGATTCGGATAACATCGTTGCACTATCTTCAGTAACAAAAATATATTCACTTCGCTTTAACACATCGCAAATAGAAGTTTTAGAACAAGTATTCACAAGCTCAATATTTTTATCTTTTAACATTTGAATCACATGTTCTGATAATTCAGGCGTTCTACGAGAACATACGACCGAAGCCTGAATTTGATGGTGATCTGCGAATTGAACAAATTGCTGAATCATCTCTTCAAAGTCTTGATGGGTAAAAGGGTACTCTTTTGTCGGTCCGCCAATTAACAGGCATGCTTCATGATTCGACGGAATATGCGCTAAGCGAGTAATTTTAGAAGGTACAGCACCTGTAGGAATAATGATTTGTCGACCTGAATGATCTTCTGGAATCGTTGTAATCGTCCAATCAATAAGTCGCCAATTAAATTTACGTGTACCGCCTGCATAAATAAGTGGGATATTGAAACGTTGAGATAAATAAGCGGCATAAATTAAATTAGGCATACCTGAACAGACGATAACGTCGGTATGCTCTAAATTTCTTGGTAAGAATTTAAAGTATAAACGCCCGAGCGTGCGAAACAAATTCGGGAAATTAGACAGTTTCTTAAAAACGCTCACTGTACGCTTAGGTAAAGTAGGAATTGCAAACTGCTCAGATTGTAGATAAAAGCGCTTCTCAATCATTTCACTTACAGCGAGAGCAGGATTTAAATGTCCAATTCGGTTGTCATGAATAATTAATACTTTGCTTCTATTGTGTGTAGATGTGCTGCTCATTTTTGAAGTTCAAATAATCAACGTTTATATTGTTATAACTTATTATAGTGTCGAAATATGAAAATAATCTTAAATAATTGTTAGGTTTATAAAAAAATGTAAAGGCCTACGTAGATTGTAGGCCATTTTTGAAGCTTTTTATCAACGTCCGTTACGACCGCGGCCACGAGGGGCTTTAGTATTCGGACGAGTTGTGCCATTGGTACGGCGTTTTGGTTTTTCGCTCTCATCCATTTGCCAGATACGTTTTGTACCTGACTTTTTCACTGAGCCATCTTTATTCTTACGAACCATTGGCTTACCACCTGTACCGCCTGGTTTTTTCACATAAGAGCGCGAACGGTAAGGTTCTTCTGCAGGTACATTTTGAAAGTCAGGGTACAGTAAAGGCTCAATTTCTTTGGTTTCACCTGGTTCTAAACCCAATTGAACTAAATCGATTGCACCAATACGTGTACGAATTAAACGTAAAGTCGGGAAACCCACCGCTGAAGTCATACGACGAACTTGACGGTTACGGCCTTCGCAAATTTGGATTTCAACCCAAGAGGTTGGAATGTTTGCACGGAAACGTACAGGAGGATCACGATCCCATAACCATTCTGGCTGTTGCACTTTAATGGCTTTGGCTGGCAAAGTCATACCATCTTTTAGCTCAACGCCTTTACGTAATTGTTCAAGCGCTTCTTCTGTGATGTCGCCATCGACTTGCACTAAGTAGGTTTTGAACTTTTTATTTTCAGGATTGGTAATGTACTGATTTAAACCACCATGATCGGTTAAAAATACCAAACCTTCAGAGTCCATATCTAAACGACCTGCGATACGTAGACTAGGATCGTCCACGAAGTCAGATATGGTCATATGCGCTTCGTCTTTACGGAATTGGGAGAGCACGTCATATGGCTTGTTTAAGATGACGATTTTCATAGGAAATAACTTCTATTAAATACAATAATTCAAATTGGTTAAGATTTATTCAATAGGGAAATGCAGCTATTTCCCATCTAAATCTCAAAAAAGGTAGATTTACTTTAGAGTATTATGCGTGAAGCGCAATTAAAAGTCTTATCAAACAGCAATTATTTTTTCACTCGCTTCTCAGGGAGGATCATAAAAATGGGTTATCAGAAGATCGTCGTTCCAGTGGATGGGACAAAAATTACAGTAAATTCAGACTTATCATTCAATGTTCCCAATAATCCAATTATTCCATTTATTGAAGGCGATGGTATTGGTGTTGATATCACGCCAGTGATGAAAACCGTAGTGAATGCTGCAGTACAAAAAGCTTATGGTGGAAAACGTGCCATAGAATGGATGGAAGTTTATTGTGGTGAAAAAGCCAATAAAATTTATGGCACCTATATGCCCGAAGAAACCTTTGAGGCTTTACGCGAATTTGTGGTTTCAATTAAAGGGCCGTTAACGACGCCTGTCGGTGGTGGCATTCGTTCGCTAAATGTTGCACTACGTCAAGAATTAGATCTCTACGTCTGTGTGCGCCCAGTACGTTGGTTTAAGGGCGTTCCTTCACCTGTTCAGCATCCTGAACGTACAGACATGGTGATCTTCCGAGAGAACTCAGAAGATATTTACGCAGGGATCGAATGGAAAGCAGATTCGCCTGAAGCCAAGAAAATGATCAAATTTCTCAAAGAGGAAATGGGTGTTACCAAGATTCGCTTTGAGGAAAATTGCGGTATCGGGATTAAGCCTGTATCTAAAGAAGGTTCTCAGCGTTTGGTGCGTAAGGCCATTCAATTCGCCCTTGATAACGATAAGCCGAATGTCACATTGGTGCACAAAGGCAATATCATGAAATATACCGAAGGTGCGTTTAAAGAGTGGGGCTATGAAGTCGCACTTGAGCGCTTTGGTGGTGAATTGCTAGATGGTGGTCCTTGGGTCAAAATAAAAAATCCGAAAACTGGCAATGAGATCGTGATTAAAGATGCGATCGCAGACGCTTTTTTACAGCAGATTCTGATGCGTCCGACCGATTATTCAGTGATTGCTACTCTAAATTTAAACGGTGATTATATTTCAGATGCTTTGGCGGCTGAAGTTGGCGGCATTGGTATTGCACCGGGTGCCAATATTGGTGGCGCGGTACAAGTTTATGAAGCGACACATGGCACTGCACCTAAATATGCGGGTCAAGACAAAGTAAACCCTGGGTCTATTATTCTGTCTGCAGAAATGATGCTGCGAAATATGGGCTGGACTGAAGCGGCAGATCTAATTATTAAAGGTATTGCGGGGGCGATTGAAGCCAAAACAGTGACCTATGATTTTGAACGACTCATGCAAGGTGCAAAACTCTTGCGTTGTTCGGAGTTTGGACAAGCCATCATTGAGCATATGGACTAACTTTATTTGCTAATCTAGGTGTAAGCTAGATGCATAAAAGGCTAGGTAAAAAGGACTGAATGATTCAGTTCTTTTTTAGGACTAAACATTAAAAACACAGAATCATAGCTTCTCAATACCATTCAAAAAACAGCACTCAAAAGGTGACTTCACGCAATCAATCAGATGGTCTGGCATGCTTGTCATGTTACTAAAAGTTTAAAACCGCACTATTCGAGTGAACTTAAGTAATGCAGAAAATAGAGGGGGATTGATTTCAAATTAATTATTCTCCAGAAATTTTACAATGACGTAATTCGAAACATTTATCGGGTTGGTTCCATGAAAATTAGCGGTACATTGGTTGTTGTCCTTTAGTAGATGTACATCTAGTAACAGTACATTGTGACACTTATGATGATAAGGAGAAATGAAATGTCTCGTAAACAGCATCAACAAAACCAACAAACTGATCAACAGCAGCAAAATGATCAGCAACAGCAACAGCAACAGCAACAGCAACAAGACCAAAAGAAACAGAAACAACAGCCACATCAACGAAATCAGCGTCAACAACATCATTAATAGGCTAAAGACTTTGTGAGTCAAAGTTCATTTGGCCAAACGATTTACTCATTGAACGAAATTAAAGTTTTATACGTAGACGAGAAGGAGATGAATTTGTCTAAGAAAACCAAATCACTTAAAAAGGAAATTAAAGCGAGGTTGAACAAAATTTCAAAGCATAATTCTGCTTTGAAAAAGTTAAAGAAAAAGCTGAAAAAAGCTTAGTCCATTCACGATTTATCAAAAAGAAAAGACCTATTTAAATAGGTCTTTTCTTTATATACATGATTGGTGATGTAGTTGAATGTCTTGTGATCTACCTAGACGAGATGCTTACTTAATTTTGCAGTGCGAGTAAACCAAAAGAGTTGTAGTGTTCCAATGCAGAGCACGCATGCGGCCAAAATAAATTGCTGTGAATAATCAATACCAATTCGCTGTAAAAAACTAAAGCTTATACCGCCAATCAATTGAATAGATGCAAAGCACAGGGTTGCAATACTCCAGAGCTTTTTATAGGCGCTACCATAGATTTGCAGAATGGTATAAGAGGTGAGAAAAACCACTGCCGGATTGAGCAAGCCTGTAGCAAAAGAAGATAAAAAAGTAAAAAGTGGATGGATATTAATGATCGCTATAAAAATCGCGAAGACATAGCAGCTATATAAAATTTTAAGAGCGCTGATATTTCCCAGTTTTTGTGCTAGGCAGTAAGCAGCAAATGCCCCTAAAGCACTCCCCAGACCATATAAAATCCAATTGAAATTGATCCCGATCGGGCTTAGGTGTAGGGTGTGAGTTAAATAGTCAATCCAAAATAATGAATGGGGCACGTAAGCAAAAGCACTGGTGCTATACACAATTAAGAGACAATAGAAAATTCCATCGACTTTATGTTCTACTGCTGGAACCGCGGTGAGTGTTGTGAGCTGTAATTTAAAACTCTTCAAAAGCACGCTGAGTAACATACAAATCAGGCTTGAAAAAGCAAACAAAATCAACCAAGCCCACATTGTCGAAATTTGTTGGATGTAAGGCAAAAATAGCGTTGCCATTAACACCCCTAAGCCAATACCACTGAAACCAATAAAGTTGATTTTAAAGCGGTCTTGAAGCTGTGAACATTGGGCCACGACACTTGGGGAGAGGATCATTAGTAAGCCGCCGCTGATCCCTGAAATAACGCGCCAAGTGCTATACCAAAGTTCTGAAAAACCTGAAAATGCACAACTGAGTAAACTGAGTGTCCCTGCAATAGCTGCGAGTTGGATATAATTCACCATGCTTTTATTTTGGGGTATTTTCATGGCCCAAAATGCACCGATCAAGTAGCCGAGCAAATTGGCACTGCCTAAGATGCTGGCAAAACTTGGGCTCCAACCAAATGCTTCACGGGTTGAAGGGAGGAGTGCGGTATAGGAAAAACGTAAGATCCCGATGCCTAGGCACATACTTAGACAGAGAAATAAGCTCAGTTTAATTTTGTTTGAGAACATCCTGTACTCATGTATTTTTATGATTGGTTAAAAAATAACATGAATATGCTGTAGAAAAATCAACAGATCTTAAAGTTTTGACTAAGGTCTAAGCTAAAAATTAATTCTTAAAAATTTAACTATTCAAAAAGATAGCTGTGGTGTGCGTACAGTAAGAAATCAAATTTAAAGATACAGTAATAAAAAAACCGTACATGGCGTACGGTTTTTTATTTTTAAAGCACTTATGAATTAACGCATTTTCGCCAAGAAACGACCTAAACGAGTGAGTGCTTCGCGTAGTTCATTTTCAGCAGGCAAGAACACCACACGGAAATGATCAGGTGTCGGCCAGTTAAAGCCCGTACCTTGAACCAAAAGCACTTTTTCAGCACGGAGGAAATCTAGCATGAATTTCTCATCGTCTTGAATTGGGTAAATTTCAGGGTCCAGTTTAGGGAAGCAGTACATAGCACCCTCTGGTTTCACACAAGACACACCTGGAATATCATTCAACATTTCCCAAGCAATGTTACGTTGTTCATATAAACGGCCGCCCGGACGGATGAGATCATTAATTGATTGATAACCGCCTAAAGCTGTTTGAATCGCATATTGCGCTTGGTGGTTGGCACAGAGACGCATCGACGCCAACATGTCTAAACCTTCAATATAGTCTAGTGCACGTGATTTATCGCCTGTAATTGCCATCCAGCCTGAACGGTAACCGGCAATTCGATACGCTTTAGATAAGCCATTGAAAGAAATACACAGCTGATCGCCCGCCAATGAAGCAACAGAGACGTGCTCAATACCGTCATAAACGATCTTGTCGTAAATTTCATCAGCAAATAAAATTAAGTCGTATTTCTTCGCAAGAGCTACAATTTGCTCAAGCACATGACGTGGGTAAACCGCACCTGTTGGGTTGTTCGGGTTAATCACCACGATACCGCGGGTATTCGGGGTGATTTTACTTTCCATGTCGGCAATATCTGGATACCAGAAATTTTCTTCATCACATTTATAGTGAATAGCAGTACCGCCAGAAAGGTTAACTGCCGCTGTCCAAAGCGGATAATCCGGCATAGGCACTAGCATTTCATCGCCATCGTCGAGCAAGCCTTGCATTGCCATCACAATCAGTTCAGATACGCCATTTCCGACATACACGTCATTGACGTGCATGTTTAAGATGCCTTTTTGTTGATAATACTGACAAATTGCTTTACGCGCAGGGAAGATGCCTTTTGAGTCGGTATAACCAATTGCATTAGGCAGGTTGAGTGCCACGTCATTAATAATTTCTTGAGGTGCTTCAAAACCAAAAGGAGCAGGGTTACCAATATTTAATTTAATAATTTTATGGCCAGCCTCTTCCATCTCATTGGCCGCTCGTAACACAGGTCCGCGAATGTCGTAGCAAACATGCTCGAGCTTAGACGATTTCTTAATTTCGCGTGGGGTGTTAAACGTATTCGGCATTTTTATATTCTCGGAAAGAGTGGAGGTCACTTTTGCATAACGGTATAAATAGCTTTTAAATGTCTCGGTCGTTACTAAATCGAGATGATGTTCGTCTCTGAGTAAAGCAACTATTTTTTCATGCGTAAACCCTGCCTGTTGATATTGTTTGATCACGGGCAGCAGATTTTTAAAAATTACGCTCTTTTTCTGCGACATTTTTTAATCCTGAGCAAGAGTAGCGCTAAGATTATCACTAAAAGTGCTCACAAAAAAGCATTTAATTTTGTATTTTGCTCACCATGATTTTATATTTGCTTACTTTTTGCTTTTTGGGTCATTATATGGATTTTGTAAATTGTTGAATAAAGACTAGAAATTTAAGATTGAATGACGTAAATATAGGATTATCCTATTTTAAATACCACGATATAAAGGGACGTCATCATGGGAAAACTCAATAAAACAGAAAGAGAATGGCAAAGAGAATTGTCGCCAGAAGAGTTTCGCATAACGCGTCAGAAAGGCACGGAGCAAGCTTTCACTGGAAAATATTGGAATACGAAACAAGCTGGCACGTATGTATGTCGATGTTGCGGGGAACCGCTTTTTTCTTCTGAAACAAAATATGATAGCGGTTGTGGTTGGCCAAGCTTTTATAAGCCGATTGAACCTGCTGCAGTAGAAGAAAATGTAGATACGACACATGGTATGGTCAGAACTGAAATTGTTTGTCATCATTGTGACGCACATTTAGGGCATGTTTTTACTGATGGCCCACAGCCGACTGGATTGCGTTATTGTATTAATTCAGCATCCTTAGAATTAGAAACAAAACAAAAAAATGATGAGGAAACTTATCCATGACCACCATTCATCAGTTTGAAGCAGAATTACTGGACGGAAGTAATAAATCCTTTGCAGATTATGAAGGCAAGGTTTTATTAATTGTAAATACCGCTAGTAAATGTGGGTTTACTCCTCAATTTGCTGGTTTGGAGAAAATTTACGAACAATATAAAGATCAAGGTTTTGAGGTTTTAGGTTTTCCATGCAACCAATTTGGCGGACAAGATCCGGGTTCAAATGATCAAATTGGCGCATTTTGTCAAAAAAACTATGGCGTATCTTTTCCGATGTTTGCCAAAGTGAATGTAAAAGGCCCTGAAGCGCATGTGATTTTCCGTTATTTAACCAATAACTCGAAAGGCGTATTGGGTAATGGTATTAAATGGAACTTCACCAAGTTTTTAATTGGCAAAAATGGGCAAGTTATTAACCGCTATGCACCCACGACCAAGCCTGAAACATTGAATGAAGATATTGAAAAAGCTTTAGCTCAGTCAAAATGAAGTGAATTATTGGCCGAACTGAGGTTGATATAAAGGCGCGGAAGCGTCTTTATTTTTTTTGGATGTTTTATACTGACGGCTCTTTATTTGAAGGTCATAACATTGTTTAAGCAGATGGTTAAACGTCGAATTTGTGTTTTAACGTTTTTTTTACTCGTATGTGTGGGGATAGCTTGGGCAGATAGCAGTCCAATTACATCTGAACCTACAAAAATATCTGTTGTTGCAAGCAATCTAGACCGTACTACAGATGCTCGGGTCAACGCATTATTGCAAATATTAAAAACACCTATAGAAGAATACCAACCTACGCGTGTTGCAGATGTAATTGATCCACATGTAAAACCGAAAATGTATGAAGTCTCTTGGGTAAATGCACCGCAATATGTGCTGTCTGCGTCTGAGATGAAAACATATAAGCAACCTGTCAAACTACAGCTCACTGTGATTGCTGCAACAGGCTATATTGGTAGCTCAAAACTCATTGCAAGTTCAGGCTCTAAAAACTTTGATCAAAAAGTACAAAAATCCTTATTGGTTGCGCGACTTGAACCTATTCCGATGGTTGATAAAAATCTCAGTTATACCGTTGAACATGAATTTACTCTTCATCCACCTCAATAAGCTTATAGCAGAAGGCAAATTTTAAGTTCCATAAATGATCTGTTATTACTGGTGCATCTAATTGATAATGAAAGATATTATTTTAAAACTAACTAAAACCTTTCAGATGTCTGCTTATCTATACGCTTTACAACAATCTGTTATGACCATACTTATTTTTTATACAGCGTTTAACAGTGAGAGAACCTCGAACATTTAAATTGAGTGCTACATTTGATTTCTAATGGTTTTCAATGATTTCTCAATGATTGTTTATAAGTAATTATTGCTAGATGATTAGCTTTGAATACGTGTTAAG
>NZ_LQXP01000045.1:0-26678 GCF_003268405.1 Acinetobacter sp. CFCC 11171
TTCTTTCTTAGGGCTTCTTTCTTCCGGCAGTTGAAGAAAAAGAAACCTGCAGGTTCCGACCAAGACAAACCATCACCATTACTGGTTTTGATTCGCCATTCTCGAAATTTTGCTATAGCGATGTTGCGAAGTATCATTCTTGTCTTGCTAGATGAAGTATTTGACCTGAAAAATTTTAGATAACAAATATTCCCTAGTATTCAAAACTATGCGCTTCGTTTATCTTGCTAAAATTTTAAAATGCTCTTTTAAAATTTTCCCAGGGTTGTTAGCTCAGTTGGTAGAGCAGTAGACTCTTAATCTATTGGTCGTGGGTTCGAACCCCACACAACCCACCAATTCTATGTCGTATTAATAATTCAATTTTTTATAAGCTAGTTGCATTCGATTAGCCAAGATTTGCGAATTTCACGCCGACGCTCAAACGCAATTTATAATTTTATTTACTTCATTCGCAGTATTTAATTTGGGTCTTTCACCAAGGTATAGGCATGTTGCGGCTGAGGATAACCCTTGGAAAATAATTCCTGATTTCGATCAACTTCACCTTGACGAATTTTGTCTAAATCCATGGTGATTTTATTTTCGTTAATCACGTGATAATAAAAATTCACGCCTTCTTTTCGATGAACCACCAGCTCGGTATGTGCTTCATTAACACTCCACGTATCCTTACGGTATTTCACATTAATGCCTGGCGTATTGGTTTTTTCAGCAAACACTTTACCAATTTGAATAATACTGCGGTGTACCGTGCCATCTGGCAATAAGTTAAGAATGAACTCCGCATCGCCTTCTGGGCATGGAATAAAACTGTCATCGCATTTTACTTTGGCATGAAAACGTCCAATAAAAATTTTGGCATGCTCAGGAACAGGAGCTGACTTTATGTCATCGTCATTCGGCAATGTCGCCTGCCCTGCCACTTGGGTTAATTTTTTTCCATGATCTTGCTTCGCTTGAACTTCCGATGCGATAGCCGATGCTGAACTTTCACCCTTATCCGCTGCGGGTTGAGGCGTTGGACTACAACCACTAAAAGAAAGGCTGAACACTCCTGCAAACACTGAAAGATATGCAAATTTCATCAAAAAAGGTGAAGCCGATGTTTTCATATAATGTGCCAAGACCAATCATTCATTGGTTTTTTCAGTTCTTGCTGACTTAATATTGTAATCAAATAATCAACGCTGTATACATATATTTGCGATATATGTTATATCATATCTCATTGTTATCGTTGATATTTAATTAACACTCAAGCTATTTTAAAGGCAAACTAATCAAACCAATTCTTCAAATTACATAACTTTACTTAATTTTTTTTCTGCACCCTTTAAATCGCAAAGCTTGTCACCATTTCTATAATATGAATTTGGAAATATTCAAATTTATTCTTTTTTGAAGGAGACCTGAATGGCCAATGTTGGTTTATATCGCTCAAACCGCTCTAACATGATTGCTGGTGTGATGGGGGGTATTGCTGAACGTTTTGGTTGGAACGCAAATTTACTGCGTATTATTTTTATCTTTGTATCATGCTTAAGCGCAGCCTTTCCCGGTATTTTGGTGTACTTGGTTTTATGGTTAGTCATGCCTAAAGCACAAGATAACTTTTTCCGTACCAATGGCTATTCAGACCCTATTCGTACTGTGAATGATGACAGACGTTAAAGTCTTTTGACCCAGTTTGGTCGCTACGGTTTCTCCCCCAAGATTCCGTAGCTTTTTTTTGCCTACATATTGGCAAAACCATATTTAAGTCTGATGAATTTAAATCAAAGTTTAAGGCTTAAGATTTTGTTTGCTGATTTAGCTGTTGATATAAGGCGGCAATCATATCGGCACGGCTAATCATTCCCACCAACCGTTTTTGCTCAACAACTGGAATATAATTAAAAGATCTTTCCACAAAATATGGCACCAAGTCTTCAATCGGCTGATCCGGCTGCACGGTCACCACTTTGGGATTCATAATTTGATAAACGTGATTTTCCCAACTGGCTTTGGGGTCTGCGGCACGTTTAAACCATTCCACTACATCATATAAAGCCAAATTTCCCACCAAGCGATCCAGATCACTCACCACTGGCAAACTCATCAAATTGACTTGTTTAAACTTTTCCAATGCTGACTGAATATCATCTTCTGCACGCAAGCTAATCACTTGCTGGCTCATGAGATCACGACAATGAAACTGGCTTAGACCACGACGACTAGCTAACTGCTGTGCTTCTAAAATGATTTTTTGTAGGTCGTATTCACTGATATCGAGTAACTGACTTTGCTGTTCTAAGACTTGCTGAATATCCGCAGGTTGAATCGACACTTTTTGTGTCGGTGTTGGATCTGTCGTCCGTGTATTAACTTGTGCTTTTTGTGGATACTGCTTACCTAGTAATCGGTTATAAATAATAGCAACCACCATCAGCAGTACCGAATTTAAAAGCACTGGATAGAAGAGAAAGGCGTAGCCTAAATCATGGACTGCCTCTCCGCCTAATACCGCGGTAATCGCTACTGCCCCACTCGGTGGATGCAATGAGTCCGTGGTCATCATTAAGATAATCGCTAATGCAACTGCGATACTAAAAGCTTCGGTTAAATTAGGAATATACATCGCACAAGTCACGCCAATCAAAGCCGCAAGACTATTACCGACCACCATATTCCACGGCTGTGCCAAAGGACTAGCAGGTACAGCAAAGAGCAGCACAGACGATGCGCCCATCGGGGCGATATACCATGCATTTAAGTCACCTAGCGCTAACCAACTAATCAGCGAAGAAATACTCAAGCCAAGCAAAGCACCTACCCCACATAGGATGCGATCTTTTAATGGTAAAACTTTAAAGTTGGGTTTAAGCGTATTAAGCCAAGCTGATTTTGCGTGAAACACGAGATACCTTGTTTGTTGTTTTGCGAGATGTGGCAATTATAAAGCCATGCAAGCAATAAGATGTATTCAACTTACATCTTTATCTTATAAATTTTACTTTTGATTCTTTTGAATGATGTATACGCCGCTTACTTGCGTAGTTTTATCCCAAGAAATGAGCCTAAAATTCTCATTATATGTTACTGATAATTAAAATAAAAAATCTATCATCGCTCACATCTGTACTCACTAAAACAAAGGAACATTTAGGCGGTCAGCTTATTCATCTTGATCAATTAAATCTTCACTGCCATAAATAATTTTCTGAGCTGTTTCATCATACACAATAGGAAACCATTCATAATAAGCCGAAGGGATTCGTTCAACTCGAATACGTCCAATCACATAATTATGCCCACCCAATAAATCAACTGTGAATCGAGCTGGACGAGCGATAACTAGCTGTGAATTATGATCAATGACGAGCTCAGTTTTTCCCTGTTCTACAGCGGTGGTAAACCGTCCGTGAATAGGTGAGTCAAAAGCCATTCCTCGTGTGACTTTTCGAGTCCCCTGCTGACCATTGACCTCAAGCAAAAGACCTTCGCTCATTTGATACTTTGAGCTGACCACTAACTGCTGTTTAATCATCTTCTTACATTCTGCGTTGCAAGAATTTGTAATAGTCGCAATTTTTGAAGCGTGAAGTGATGAATCTGAATACAAAGCTACAGGCGTCGTACTACAGGCAGATAGCACCATACTTATCACAATAAAAGACTTCTTAAACATTGTTATCGCTCATCATTCAATTTATTCATCCACTTTATGCCACAAGTAACTTCGTTTTTATTCTGTACAATAGGAAAATATAAAATTCTGCGCATCATTAAAACATCAAAGCTTGATTCAAGAATGATTAACCCTTTGCCACACACCCCCAAAATCCTTATAATTGAGCACAATTTTTATCTAATTTTAAGTGGATGACCATGAGTCGCGCCATATCGCATATTGATACCTTCCAAGGCTTAATTCTTGCCTTACAAAACTACTGGGCTGAACAAGGTTGTGTAGTGTTACAACCTTACGATATGGAAATGGGTGCAGGTACTTTCCACACTGCAACTTTCCTACGTGCTTTAGGCCCTGAAACTTGGAACGCGGCTTATGTTCAGCCTTCTCGTCGTCCTAAAGATGGCCGTTATGGTGAGAACCCAAACCGCCTACAACACTACTACCAATTCCAAGTCGTGTTGAAGCCAAACCCAGACAACATCCAACAGTTGTACTTAGATTCATTAAAAGCCATTGGTATTGATACCCTTGTTCACGACATTCGTTTCGTGGAAGACAACTGGGAATCTCCAACACTTGGCGCATGGGGCTTAGGTTGGGAAGTTTGGTTAAACGGTATGGAAGTGACTCAGTTCACTTACTTCCAACAAGTCGGTGGTGTTGAATGCTACCCTGTAACTGGCGAAATCACTTACGGTCTTGAACGTCTTGCGATGTACTTGCAAGGTGTAGACTCAGTTTACGACTTGGTTTGGACCAAAGGTCAATTCGGTACAGTAACTTACGGTGACGTGTTCCACCAAAATGAAGTTGAACAATCAACTTATAACTTCGAATATGCCAACGTTGAAAAAATGTTTGAGCTATTTGACTTCTATGAAGCTGAAGCAACTCGCTTGATGGAAGCGGAACTTCCACTTCCTGCATACGAACAAGTGATTAAAGCATCTCATAGCTTTAACTTGCTTGATGCACGTGGCGCAATTTCAGTAACTGAACGTCAACGTTATATTTTACGTGTACGTACATTGGCTCGTGCGATTGCCCAAAGTTATGTCGCTGCACGTGCGAAGCTGGGCTTCCCAATGGCAGAACCTGCTTTACGTGACGAAGTATTAGCTCAGTTAAAAGCACAAGTTGAAGCGGAAGCAAAAGTAGAATCTAAGGAGAGCAAATAATGTCTAAACATACAGTATTGTTCGAATTAGGCTGCGAAGAACTTCCACCAAAAAGCTTAAAAAAATTACGTGATGCGCTTCATGCAGAAACGGTAAAAGGTTTAAAAGACGCAGGTCTAGCATTCGATTCAATCGAAGCATATGCAGCACCACGTCGCCTTGCATTGAAAATTGTCAATGTAGACGGTGCACAAGCAGACACACAAAAACGTTTTGATGGCCCTGCTAAACAAGCAGCGTTTGATGCTGAAGGTAAACCAACTAAAGCTTTAGAAGGCTTTATGCGTGGTCAAGGCATCACGGTTGATCAAGTATCGACTTTCCAAGCGGGTAAAGTTGAAAAAGTGTGCTACTTAAAAGATGTGAAAGGTCAAAGCCTTGATGTGCTTTTACCGCAAATTTTACAACACGCTTTAGATAACCTCCCTATCGCAAAACGCATGCGTTCTGCGGCAAGCCGTACTGAGTTTGTACGTCCTGTAAAATGGGTTGTGTTGTTGAAAGACAGTGATGTAATTGATGCAACCATTCAAGATCATCAAGCAGGCAACGTGACTTATGGTCACCGTTTCCATGCTCCTGAAGCAATTACACTTGCAAATGCCGATGCTTATCTTGATGCCCTTCGTACTGCAAAAGTGATTGCAAACTTTGAAGAGCGCCAAGCCATCATCGACCAACAAGTGAAAGCTTTGGCGGATGAAGTGAATGCCATTGCGATTGTCCCTTCGGACTTACGTGACGAAGTAACAGCATTGGTTGAATGGCCAGTTGCGCTTCGTGCAAGCTTTGAAGAACGCTTCCTTGCTGTTCCTCAAGAAGCACTCATCACGACGATGCAGGACAACCAAAAGTACTTCTGTTTAGTGAATAGCGACAATAAACTTCAACCGTACTTCATTACTGTGTCAAATATTGAGTCGAAAGATCCGACTCAAATTATTGAAGGTAACGAAAAAGTCGTTCGTCCACGTTTGTCAGATGCTGAATTCTTCTTCTTACAAGACCAAAAGCAACCGCTTGCAGCTCGTAAAGAGAAACTTGCAAACATGGTGTTCCAAGCTGAATTAGGTACCCTTTGGAACAAGTCTGAACGTATTGCTAAATTGGCTGTGGCTTTGTCGGCTATCACAGGTGCGAACCCTGCAGATGCTGAAAAAGCTGCGCTCCTTGCAAAATGCGACTTAACCTCTGAGTTGGTGGGTGAATTCCCAGAGCTTCAAGGTATTGCGGGTACTTACTACGCACGTATTGAAGGCGAAAATGATGAAGTCGCTGAATCTTTAGGTGAACAATACTTACCTAAATTTGCAGGTGACGTTTTACCAAAAACCAAGACCGGTACAACGCTTGCGCTTGCTGACCGTTTAGATACATTGACAGGTATTTTTGGTATTGGTCAGGCGCCGACAGGTTCTAAAGACCCGTTTGCATTACGTCGTTCTGCAATTGGTATCTTGCGTCTTGTGACTGAAAATGATTTAGACGTTTCGATTGAAGATCTAATCAAACTTGCACTTGCTGCCTATGGCGATGTATTGAAAGATCACGATAAAACTTTAGCGGATGCTGTTGCATTCCTTGAAGGTCGTTACCGTGCGAAATACGAAGACCAAGGCGTAGCAGTTGATGTGATTCAAGCAGTTCAAGCGTTGTCTCCAAAATCTCCACTTGATTTTGATAAGCGTGTAAATGCGGTAAATCATTTCCGTGACTTGCCTGAAGCTGCTGCACTTGCTGCTGCAAACAAACGTGTTGCCAATATTCTTGCGAAAGAAGCTGCGCCTGAAGGTGCTGTGGTTGAAGCAAACTTGGTTGAAGATGCTGAAAAAGCATTGTTCGCTGAACTTGCAAAAATCACACCTGTGGTTGAGCCGTTATTTGCTGCGAAGGACTACACTGCTGCACTTGCTGCACTTGCTGCACTTCGTGCGCCAGTCGATGCATTCTTTGACGGTGTAATGGTGATGGCAGATGATGCTGACCTAAAAGCGAACCGTTTACGTATGCTTGCACAGCTTCGTGACTTGTTCACGAAAGTGGCTGATATTTCGGTACTTCAACACTAAGTTTAAGTATTCATTAAAAACCCGCTTTAAAGCGGGTTTTTTTATGCCGTTTGAAATCTAGGTAAAATCCTGTTAGAAATAGCGGGATTTTTTGATAAGAACAATATATGAAAAGTATTACAGCTAATCATCCTTACCGCCCAGATCTCTATCTTTTTATCTTACATGCAGTACTGATGGCATGCAGCTTTTACCTTTGGAAGGTTTATCCATACATTCCAAACAAGCCAGATATGGGTGCTTTATTCTTTTTGATTATTTCTGTTTTGGGTGGATTTATTGGAATCATCATCGTTACGGTGACTTTGCCCAGATTAGACCGCACTGTGCGTTACTTAACGCTTTCAAAATTTGTTTTAAGTTTGGTGTATTGGTTGTCGAGCACAACCATTTTCGTTTTATTTGGCAGTACTAAATTTATATTCAATAACCCCCTTGTGCTATTTGTCTTTGTTTTTCTATTTTTTAGCAGTCTGTATTTTTCAATAATTCGTGTTGCTGATATGCGTAAGAAAGATTGGCTCATTATCGGTGGAGTATTGGGTGGCCTTGTGTTGTTGTTCTTTTTGCCAAAACTTTAATCGCTAAATAAACCAGCTAAGGCTTCATGGGTTATTTAGGATAACGTCCTGATAATTCAATGAGACGGTTTGAAATACGAGATCAATCACCAAGCGAAATCACCTCTTATTACATCAATGTGGAAAAGATCTGCTGTTGCACACAATATCTCGTTTTAAATAAAGTTGAATAAGACTTGAGCAAATAAATCTCGGCATGCTAAAAATAACTCAACCTGAATAAAATGAAATACCTATGATGAATAAAAAATTATTTAGCTTTGGACTATTGATTCTATCTATTTCTTCTGCAAATGCTGGAACGGAAATGACTCATTCCCAAATCATCATTTCTTCACCCGATACCGTTGCAAGTTATGATTGCGCAGGACGCTCAGTGAATATTCCTGCTCCAGATAGCCGTATTACTCTAAAAGGCAGTTGCCCGATGATTACGGTTGCAGGTCCAAATACGACGGTCTATGTAGAATCAGTCAATAAAATCAATATTTATGGACCAAATTCGAAAGTCTATTATCAAAAAAGCACCCATCCATCACGCCAAGTCAGCATCAATGCCGTTGGTCCAGGAAGTGCGGCCTATAAACGTTAAATATTAAGTGAATGAAGTTGAATTGAGGCTTAAAACTTAAATCTATAGCCAATAATTCACCAATTCCCTATACTCAATCCAACAACACTCAACAAGAATGAACCTTATGAAACTGAAAGCATTCCTTTTGACTGGTCTTGCGGGTATAACACTTTCTGCATGTACATCTGCACCAACGATTCCACAACTTGAAACAGGTGTATTACAAGAAGTTCAAAACATTGATGTCTACCCAGATACCACAGATAACAAAGCAAAACTGACTAAATTTGTAGATAAATGCGTGATTGAATTTACAGGCAATTTAGAAGAAGCAAAATCGGTTGAACAATGGTCATTTAAAGGCTTAACCCTAATTTCAGGTGGTACAGCAACCTTTGCTAAAGATGGTACAAGTTCAGCGCACAATTTTGATTTAAATGCAGCGGATGTACAGAAAAACTTCCTTGCATTACGCGGTCATTTTGCAAAAGATGCGCTTACACAATGTGAATAAATAATAAAAACCATATCTCCAAAATGGAGGTATGGTTTCATTTTTCCTTGAATCTTGCACAATAATTCGTTCAAACCCATAATTTTTAATCATGAAAATCGTAACTAGCACCACACCACAGCAACGCGCAAAACACATATAAGCCACTGTATTTTCATAAAATTACAATAATGCATTAACTTAACCAAGTTTCCACATTTCAAACTTCCGCGTATCTGAGCTGTTATCGCATTGTGTGACTTATCGCACAAAACCACTTTTTGCTTTTTTTTACTCTTAAGATGTCCTCTGCTCCAAAAGCGCAAATGCTGAGTGCAACAGCAGCGTTCAATAAAAGAGGACAATTGCAAAGATGAAACCTTTATTTAAAACAACACTGATCACCGCAGCATTATTCGCAACCACTCCACTATTTGCCAATACAACAGCATCAGTGGAAGCTAAAGTAGATGCTCAACAACCGAGTGTTCTACAAAATTTAAAACAAGACATTAATCAATCTGCACATAAAGCAGGTGATAAAATTGAAAAAGGTGTCGATAAGACCAAAACATTCACCCAAGAAAAATGGCAAGACACCAAAGAATTCAGTGCTGACAAAAAGCAAGATGCAAAAAATAAATGGGCTGACCTAAAACAGTCTAAAGATGAAAAGTCAGATGCAGCGAAAGCCAAGATCGATGCCAAGGCTGAGCAAAATAAAGCTAAGCTTGATGAGCGCAAAGCACAGCTCGATGAAAAAGCTGCAAAAGACAAAGCAAAACTCGATGAACGTAAAAGCAATGTCGACAACAAAGTTAATCAAACCAAGAGTTATTTAGGTGAAAAAGCTCAGGAAGGTCGCCAATTTGCCAGTGAAAAATGGCAACAAACCAAAGCGAATTTCCAAAGAGGTCAAGAAGCCAATGTGAGTGGCAGTAGCAATGTACAGTTGCAAACGCCTGTCGCACAAGCTGAAGTCCATAGCTCACATGAAGCCAGCTTAGGTGCTCACAAATAAGTAAACTGGCTTTCATACCCTCTCCTCCAGAGAGTAGGCTCACCCTTCGGTGGGCCTTTTTTTACCTTATGCAAAATACAAACGTGTACAAAGCTGTCATTTGCTGTATTGATTTTGCTACGGCAAGTTTTTTTCGCTGCAATTTTTCCTATAATGCGTTAAAACCGTTCATCAGATAGAAAATCTATAAAATTCAGAGGTGAAGCTGTGAAAATCTCATTAAAAGCAACGTTATGCCTAAGCTTAATATTCACGACACCCATGCTTTGGGCACAAGAAAACACAGCAGCGCAAAGTACTGAGCAACAAGCGAAAAAACCTGTGAGCCCTTATGGCGATAATCCAAATTTATTGCATGTGTGGGCCTATAAAGCCCAAGAAGGCGTGGTCGGTGCTGCTAAAAATATTGGTGAAATGACTGAACGTGGTATTTCTAAAATTAAGCCTTCGGTTGACCAAGCTTGGGACAATACGAAAACTGCTACTAAAAATACAGTGCAACAGGTTGATCAGGGCGCACAGCAAGCCACTCAAAACGTCAATGAAAAATTGAAACAAACCCGTGAAAATATTACAGGTAAAACTAGTCAACCTGCGCCCATTAGCCAACAGTCGTTGAGTGAACCGTCTTCAGGCAATACGATCAATACGGCTCCAAGCAATAATGCGGGGCAAAATAACAATCAATATCCACAAAGTAGTTATCCATCGAGTTCAACGTCTACGACGTATCCAGTGACTGATTTATAATTTAACACTACATTTAAAAGCTCAACTTTGGTTGGGCTTTTTTAAAACCAAAATTGAATGCTTTTGGTCTTTGACCTATGCCTATAAAAATAATGAATTAATGAGAAAAAAATGCGAATTTTATTTGGTATCTTGCTTGGCATTCTGCTCTGTGTTGGCTCTGTGATTGGCTTACAACGTTTTCCACAATTGTTGAAAAGTTATCCACAGCTGCAAACTATTTTTCCCCAATTGTACGATTCATACCAATATAATCATGATGCTGAAGGTAAATTATTACAAACCTTAGAGATGCTAGATGACGAAGAATACAAATCGACTGAAGGCAATGAAGCGACACTGTATCAACTCGATGATCAATGCAAAATAAACCTCTATGTTTTTGGTGAATCCTATCAAAGCCTAACAAGTTATTATTTTCACAAAGGTCAGATTATACGTGCCTATGAAACATATCTGACCTATCCAAACGGTGGCTTTTACGCTGAACCCAATACCAAAGAGCCTTTTAAACTTGAAAAAAGTTATTTACAAATCATGATGCCAAACAGTATCAAGACTGAACTTGAATTTGAGCGGATCAAAAATCATTTCAAACCAGCCCTCATTAAAGCCTGTTAATGCTATGCATATTCACTTTGAAGCGATTCACCACACTGTAAAAGTGTTATTGCTTACAGAGATCTACCACAAGTATGGTCAATGCCATGCAAAGCTGTAAAAGCATTAATCCAACACAGAAAAAGCAGTGTTAATGACAAAATTTAATTGACCTGACGACGAGGATGGCCCGCTTTAAAGGCCTCTACATTTTCAACCATTTGCTGCACGATACGTTGTCTTGCATCGACGCTGCCCCATGCACTATGTGGAGTAATAATTAAATTTGGAATACTTGGGTCAAGCAACACATTACCCTGCTTAGGTGGCTCAACCGTCAAGACATCGGTTGCTGCGCCTGCGATCGTCCCTAATTTTAATGCCTCGGCTAATGCAGTTTCATTAACCACACCACCTCGTGCACAATTGATCACAAAGGCCGATGCTTTCATTTGAGCCAAGCTTTCATGATTGAGTAAATCACGGGTTTCCTCTGTTAAAGGGCAATGCAAACTCAGAAAATCGACCTGCGCTAACATCTCAGAAAATACCACACGCTCAGCTCCCGTAGGTCGATTCGGTAGCGCGCCAATCATAATTTTCATGCCAAACGCTTTAGCCAAATGGGCCACGGCTTGACCCAATTCGCCATAGCCGACAATCCCCAAAGTCTTACCAGCCAACTCAATAATTGGAAAATCTAGTAAGCAGAACTGATCTGCTTTTTGCCAATCTCCCTGTTGGACCGCCCGATCATACTGTCGAAATGATGTCGCCAAGTTCAACATTAACATCAAGGTATGCTGTGCGACCGCAGCGGTGCCATAAGCTTGGCAATTACACACCACGATGCCTTGTTGCTGTGCGTGTACAAGGTCAACGTTATTGGTGCCAGTGGCAGAAATTAAGATCAGTTTTAATTGCGGATTGAGCTGCATGTGCCCAGCATTGATGTGTACTTTATTGCTGATAATCACATCAGCCCCTTGTATGCGCTGAGCAACCTCTGCAGCCATTGTTGCGGGATAGAGCGTCAAGTCATCAAACTGTGCTTCTAGTCCGCTAAAATCTAAGTCTTGTTTATCTAGAGACTGATAATCTAGAAATACCGCTTTCATGGCTGCTTCCCTTCTGGCCGATTATAAAGATTTGATTGTGAATGATTAAAACCTGTGATGCACCAAAGTGCAATCGAACAGCATATAAAAAACCCGCTATTTCGCGGGTTTATCGAGATGATGTTGCAGTGAATTTCGAATTTTGAGTATGACATAAATGGTCAGTATCGTAAGTAACAACATACTGCTGCTAAAAATCAGTATGCTTGAACTAACCCCCTGTGCATAGGCTGAATCCATGGTCAGCACTAAGATGAATAATACAGCAAGCATCTGCGTTGAATGCATACTGATAACCCTCATATTCCTTATGATGTTTTGGGCAGTATGAATGTTTTTATACTACCTTTCTTTCATCATAATCTCTTCCTACAAATTAGCAAGCTTTGGATTTTCAACCCAATGTCGAGCTTAAATTTGTTCTGGCTGCACCACGAACTGGCAAGATGCATCGGCATTTTCCACAAAGAAGACTTGACCAAATTCATCGCTACTCAAACGCAATTCTTTATAGTTCAGTGTGTAATAGCCCACATATTTCTGCATTAAAAGAGGGTGCATACCTGTCGCAAGTTCATCTTGTGCTAAGACTAATTTCATTACCTGACGGTCATTCATCACCACCATGTAACGCTCATCTTGGACTTGTACGTATACCAGACCTGTGCCTTTTGGCTGTAAAGGAATCAAAAACTTGTGATTCAGCGCAATCACACCGGCTGCATAGCTTTCAATTTTTTGGCTAATCACATTAAACACTAAACCATGTTCAAACTGGTCGAGTAGCAGGCTACGATTTTCCTGTGGCAAAAAGGTCGTGATCCCCAACTTTTGCAGATCTTGCTCACTGACTTGTTTGTTATTAAACAATACCCGTAATAAGGTTTGTTTTTGTTTGGCATCAAAAAACTGAGGGTCAAGCTGAAACGAATTGCTTTTTAAAATTTCACCCAAGGCATCACGATGACGTGTCAGTAAATTTTCGATGACTTTTCGATAGTAGAATTTACTGTTTTTCTTAACCCGACGCATTTTTTGATAAAAATACGGCGCATCAAAAGGATGTCTCAAGAAATCATTTAACAGTTCTGAACTCGCCAATACCGCAATGGCATCATGCCCTGTAAACGGCAGATGCAACACATGCACATGCGGAATTAAAGCCTGTAGTTTTTCAAAGTGCGCGCGATCTTCTAGGCAATAAGGATCATACACTACGATATATTCACGTGTAGTCGATACGTCTTCAGCAAGTACCCGCATATTGGCATGCAGATTGGGCTGAAAGAACATGCCATAGCGTGTATCGACAATGTCTTCTGGGTCTATGGAGAACTGTGGCACCATACTCACCACGCGCTGAAAACCAAATAAATTGGCATACTTAATGGCTGCATAGCCACCCATGGAACCACCATAGGCAATTCGCAGCTCAAATTGCTCTAGGATCGGCTTGATGGCTTGATACATCGGTTGCATTGACGATGCTGGAAACCACGATTTTTGTTTCGGCATCACACCGATCACATTAAAATCATATTTTTGCAAAGACTTCTCTGCATTGATGCTCAAGCCCTTGGCGCGGGTAATCAAATCACCGAAGGAGAAAATAAGCTCACTAGAACTGCCAGGCTGAAAAATGACACGAATTTGATCATCTTCAAAAATGATGTGCTTTTCCATTGTACTTTGCTCCAGTCCTTGTTGCGTCACGCTTTTCCTTCCTTGTTGCATTCAAAGTTTATCTTGTTCCGAATATGCTATTTTATAGAGGCCATACAGATTAAAAAGTGCAGAATATGACACATTCAATACATCCTGCCGCACAACAAGGCTTTAGCTCTGCAGCTGAACTCTATCAACAAGCCCGTCCTGACTACCCGATTGAAATCAGTGCGTGGCTACAACAACATTTAGCTTTAACCCCTCAAGCCCATCTAGTGGACTTAGGCTCAGGTACAGGCAAATTTCTCGAGTATATTCGCCCACTCAGTGAAAATATCACCGCGATCGAACCTGTGCATGAAATGCTGCAACAATTGCATAAAAAACATCCGCATATTGCAACTTTAGCCGCCCAAAGTAATCAGATTCCACTGCATGATCATTCTGTAGCAGCGGTATTTTGTGCCCAATCATTTCATTGGTTTGCCACTCCTGAAACCCTCAATGAAATCAGTCGTATCTTAGTTCCCAATGGTGATCTTGTTTTAATTTGGAACCAGCGTGATATTCAAGTCAATTGGGTCAAACAACTCGCTGATGTCTTGAGTGAACTCGAAGGTGACACACCACGTTATCATAGTGGGCAATGGCAAAAAGTGTTTGAACAGCAGCAAACATTTAAATTAATTGTCGAAACCACCTTTCAACAATTGCATCATGGTACAGTGGAACACGTGGTTTCCAAAAGATTATTGTCCACCAGTTTTATTGCAGCGTTAAGCACGGATGAACAACAAAAACTGAAACAACAATTTGAAAATATCGTGGCTGAATCAACTCAAAAGACGGCACAGGATTTCATTGATTTCCCCTATATCACGCATGTCTATATCTTTAGAAAAACACATTAGGACACGATTATGCTCTTGCCAATCTCTTTAAAAAAACTTAGTGTCATCTTCCTCATGGGTACAGTCTTAGGACTCACTGCATGTGAAAAATCATCAAAAACGGTGGAACAAAATAGTGAAATCAGTTCCGATGATCAAATCATGAAAGAGCTGAGTAGTGATCCTATTAAAAACTTTGCCAAGACCCCAGATGATCTACACGACCTCACGCTTCTGACGCAATATGACGAGAGCTTTAGTCAAATTAGCGATGAGATGGAAGATGAGCTGATGAAACTGCGTGAGGAAGGCAAACTCACCGATGAATTTTCTACACAGCGTAAGCGTGACAACATCCAGTCAGCACTGAATATGCTCAAAGAACTTGAAATGAAAACTGAACAAGGCCGTTACATTCAAGGCTTGATGTACCAGTACTGGGACAATCAATCACAAAT
Organism: Acinetobacter sp. CFCC 11171; assembly: GCF_003268405.1. Lineage (NCBI taxonomy): Bacteria > Pseudomonadati > Pseudomonadota > Gammaproteobacteria > Moraxellales > Moraxellaceae > Acinetobacter > Acinetobacter sp. CFCC 11171. The sequence continues at coordinate 15,074 of NZ_LQXP01000045.1, forward strand.
TTATCGTGAGAAAAATCAAGCAGCCGATGGTGAGTTAAAAAATCCTAGTGATAGTGTCAAAGGTCTCGGTCAGTTTATTCATGCACAAGAACAATTAGGTCATTGGCAGGAACAATATCCCGAGCTTAAACATCCTGCTCAAGCTCAATAAATTAAAAGTCGAAAAATGACTTAAACAAAAAGGGTTCCACGTGAACCCTTTTTTATTTAGAAATACAACGCAAAAAATTAAGGACGCTCTGCATATTGCGGTAAATCATCATGAATGCTTTCCCATTCTGCTTTCGAGCTGACGAATATATGGCAGACTGGTACTTGCTGTATGGGTGTATTCAGTGTTCCTATACGTAAGCGATAGTAATCCGGGGTATCGGTTTTAATACTCATAATTGGTGAACCACATTCCCCACAAAAACAACGCTGTGTGGTTGGTGAAGATTGAAACTTTTTCAATACCTGTTCACCCGACACAATTTTGAAATCTGCTTTGGCTATTGGAGCATTGGTCGCAAATGCCGTACCATTGGCTTTTCTGCACCGAGAACAATGACATTGCACGATCTCACCGATCGGACCATTAATTTCATAGCAGACCGCTCCACACAAGCAGCTTCCGGTATATTGTTCTTGTACGCGCATAGTGGTCTTTCTTAGAAGAATTTCATCTCAAAATATCACAACTCCTCAGCAAGATTGTGACAATTTGAAGCGCTTAGCTCTGCAAAGAAACCAGATAGTTTTGAACCCCTTCACCCGCTGCTCGACCGGTTGCAAGGCATGCTGTTAGCAAATAGCCTCCTGTAGGCGCATCCCAATCCAACATTTCTCCGCAGACAAATACAAAAGGATTGCTCTTCAATTGTAAGCCATCATTTAGGACTGAACGCTTCACACCACCTGCGCAGCTAATCGCCTCATCTATCGGGCGAAATCCATCAAGTTGAATATCTAAGTGTTTAATTTTCGCAGCAAGTAAGGCAGGTTCATGCCACAAAGATTTATCCACCAGTTCACGGACCAGTGCAGCTTTCGCCACATCTAAACCGGCTTTACGCCAAACATTGGTTAAAGACTGCTTCTTCGAAGGCTGTAGTTTCTTTGCCAATTGCTCAACACTTTGATCTGGCAATAGGTCCAAAGTCAGCTGCATGGGCTGAGCAGATTTCACCTGTTGACGTAAAGCACGACCTTGTTTGTAGATCAATCCACTTTCCAGTCCATAGTGTGAAATGATGATATCGCCTTGGGTCGGCTCGGCTTGATCGACCCATGCATTGACCCGCTTTAAAGGCTGTCCAAACACGGGCTGCATGAACTTCGACCAAACGCGTTCCACGCCTGCATTACTGGCCTGAAAAGCTTCAATGCTCTCAGGCTGCAACCATTTTTGCCATGCGCCATCACTGCCTAAACGTGACCAAGACACAGCCCCACATGCCATAATAATCGCATCAAAGCCAAGCACTTGACTTGATTCATCAACAAGGTTTTGAATCGTTAGCTGATTGGACTGTAAGTCCAAAACTTGATGTCGATAATGAAACTGCACCCCATCTAGACTGAGACGTTTTAACCATGCACGCAGCAAAGGCGCAGCTTTCATTTCAATAGGAAAGACCCGACCCGATGAACCAATATAGGTTTCAATACCCAGTCCCATCATCCATTGTTGAATCCATGCTGCATCCCACTGCTTAACCCATGGGCTCAGCCATTCCACTTGATCATAGCGCTGCACAAATTGTTCAATGGGTTCTGCATGCGAAATATTCAGCCCTGTCTTGCCCGCCATTAAAAATTTTCGCGCTGCCGACGGTTTTTGCTCATAAACATGAATGTCATAGTCAAATTGGCTAAGCACTTCCGCCGCCATCAATCCCGCAGGACCTGCACCAATAATTGCAATACGCTGAGTCATGCCCAATTATTCCGCCTGTTCTTTGACAGGATTTTGTCCCTGTAAAGGCTGAAAATCATCAAAACGTGTGGTGTAATCTACAGGCTTGGTAATGATTAACTGCTGACAGAGTTCACCACGTTCTAGATATTTAATCTCAAAGTGTGTACGTGCTGAAGTCTCTGCAATGCGTTCTTTGACAAAAGGTAGCTTCCAAACATCAATTAACTGCTGCTGCGCTTCCTCAATATATTCAGGAATATTACTCGCCAAGGTAATCTGACCACCCGGCTGCAAACGCGACAATAGAAATTCAAAAAACGGCATATTTAACCAGCGCTGTGCAGGATTATGCGGTTCAGGGTTTGGATACAAAATAAAGAATTGCTGTACTTGCGCAGGATGTAAGGCATGTACTACCCAAGGTAATGCATCAGCATGAATTGGAGTTAAATTGTTTTGCCCCTCAAGTTGATGCTGCTTTTGCATTGCCACAAATTTTTCACGTGTACGCTCAACAGCAATCAATTGAAATTCAGGGTGATTGGCTGAAAATAATAATGCGTGTTTACCTTTACCAGCCCCAATTTCCACACAAATCGGTGTGGAATCAATCGGCTGAAAATCACGGGGAGCTCGCATACGCTGCGCTTGAAATTGACGAATAGGCATAAACAGATCAAACTAAACAGAACGGCATAAGTCTAACAACTGCGACTGTATTTGCCTAATTGAATCATCCGTTTTTGCTGGAGTTAAGCATGCCCACCACCATGAATTGTCCACGCTGCGGCGCATTGACGACTTGGGAAAATAATGAATATCGCCCGTTTTGCTCAGATCGTTGTAAATTGATTGATCTCGGTGCATGGGCCAATGATGAATATCGTCTGCCAACCCAAGATGCACCTCAGGCTGATGGCGGCCGTGAAGAAGACCAATTCTAAGGACTCAAGTGCATAAACCTATTATTTGGGTAAATAAAAAAGGAATCCGTTTGGATTCCTTTTTTTGTTAATTCAATTTTCTCTATCTTGTTGCTTAACCCGCTTTACTAGCAACGAAAGGGTTATGTTGTTTTTCATAACCAATGGTACTCATTGGACCATGCCCTGAAATAAACTGGGTGTCATCTGGCAAGCTAAAACATTCACGCTGAATGGAGTCGAGTAATTGTTGATGGTTACCACGCGGAAAGTCAGTACGGCCTATCGAGCCTTTAAATAACACATCACCTGTCCACAACACCCCATATTTAGCGTTATAGAACATGACGTGGCCTGGGGTATGCCCTGGTGCAAAACGCACTTCAAACTCTTCTTCGCCCAACTTCAGTGTTTCGCCACCTTCTAACCACTGGGTCACATTGACATTTTCAGGAATCGGAAAGCCATATTTGGCTGATACGTCCTGAATCATGTCCAACCAAAAAGCATCCTCTTTGTGTGGGCCAATCACAGGGACATTCCACGCTTCGGTTAATGCACCCACTGCACCTGCATGATCTAAATGCCCATGCGTCAACCACAAGGCTTTGACCGTTAAACCAAGCGCTTCAACTTCCGCTTTCAGCTTTTCAGCTTCCCCACCCGCATCAATTAAAATGGCTTCTTTGGTTTCGGAATCCCAAACAATTGAACAGTTTTGTTGAAATGCCGTGACGGGAACGATTTTAACTTGCAACATAGGGCGAAAACCTCAAGGCGATGAATGGGCTAATGTTTGCTTTAAGGCATCAAGATTAGCTTGAAGTAATAAATTGAGCAATGCGACATGATCATCCCGCGCGTTTAAAGCGGGAATATAGCCATATTCACCACCGCCTGCAGCTTGGAAAGTTTCAGCATTTTGCAGCGCCAACTCTTCTAGCGTTTCCAAACAATCCGCTGAAAATGCAGGGCTCATAACCTGTACCGATTTCACGCCTTGTTTGCCCCACGCTTCCAAAGTGGCATCGGTATAAGGTTTCACCCATTCTTGCTTACCAAAGCGCGATTGGAAACTGATTTCATATTGATCTTCATTTAAACCGAGCGCTTTTGCGACCAAGTGCCCTGTTACACGGCAACGGTCAGCATAGGGATCACCCTTGTCGGCATAAGGCTGTGGAATGCCATGAAAAGACATCAGTAACTTATCCGCGAACCCATGCTCCGCTTGATAATCACGCACACTTTGCGCTAATGCTTGAATAAATAGCGGATGCTGATAGTAGTCACGAATAATGCTCAAACCCGGCAAATTGCGTTGCTGCGGAATCCATTTCGCAATCGCATCATATAAAGGTGCAGTCGATGTTGCTGAATATTGTGGGAATAGTGGAAACAGGACGATGTGGTCTTGTGGCTGCTGTGCCAATTGATCTAAAGCTGCTTGAATGCCTGGATTGCCATAGGTCATGGCAGGAACCACCTTCAGTTCAAATTCTGGATACGCTTGAGTTAAATGTGCTTTTACAGCGTCAACTTGCGCCAACAATATTTCACGCATAGGCGAATCATTGCCCCAAACCATTTCATAGGCATGCGCCACACGCTTTGGTCGAAATGGCAAAATAAACAAACGTAGAATGATTTGCCATATCGGTTTCGGGATTTCAATCACCCGCTGATCTGACAAAAACTGTTGCAGAAAACGACGCACTGCGGGCACAGTTGGCGCATCAGGCGTACCTAGATTCGCCAGAATAATGGTGACTTTAGCTTTCTCGACAGGCAACATTACGCTTTTTCCATCAATTTGAATGACGCTAATGTAGCAGCTTTTTATCTATTTAATAAAATAGATTAATATGCAGATTTAAATTGAAAAACTCGATCATTATCTAGCAAATTACTTTCTAGTAATTTTTGACCTTTACTTGTCACTTGCCACAACATCCGCTGACGGTCATCTCGGCCATTGGGCACAATCCAGTCATTCTGCCGCATCTGGCTTTTAATGCTGTGTAAAGCACGAATATTCACTTGTGCCCGCGCAACCGCATGTGCACGCGGCATCTCAATACGAGCATCATCCAAACCTGTTTCATTCAAAAACTCATTCATTCGTTTAGAGAAGAATTCTTCAGGGGTTGGATTAACAAAGGTTGCGCCTAAAATCGACAAGAGCTGCGCCCACGTCATTTTCTTCTGTACTTTTAATTCTTTGAAATTACCATCTTGATAAGCGTGCATGCGGTATTCAAATGAAAATAGTTCATGCATCGACACTTTTGGTAAAGATAAGAATGGATCAACTTCGCGTTTTCCAGACTCTGTTTCGAGTTGAACTAACTGGGCTTTTAAACGATCAATTTCATCATGTAAAGCTTGAGTATTCTGTGGGCGCACCCAACCTGTAACAGGATAGCGTTCTAGCATTTGTGGCATGTTCAATCGAACTGCCATTTCTAAATCACGCAAACTACGATAGGTAAAAACTTGATCAACTTCATTTTGTAATAGTTTTCTAAATTCTTTAAATTTTTCACGGAGTTCAGGTTTAGCATCATGTAACGCATCATCACGTGAATCTGGATCATCATGCATAAACACAATGACAGGTTTTTGCTTGGTCACCGCATAGATGTATTCAAGGTGCATATAGCCCACACCAGACACAGACTGCTCACCGTATTGACTGCCCAATAAAATCATCACATAGTCACAATCGTCAATTTGACGACGTGCAAAAGCAGTGCTCAATGGTGTGCGTTGTTCTAGCCCCCATGAGAAAAACCCCATTCCTACAAGCGTCTGAGCCAAAATGATCCGTTCTGGCTGCATTTCGCTACCAGATGTGGAAATGAATACTTGATAACGCTTATCGAGCATTAGTGATCCTCTCCCGCTGCATAACGCATTCAGCATCGAATTGATCTTAGCTGGAAAATGCGACATGACTACCCCAATAAAAAACTAATTTTTTCATTTAACGTTGTCCAAAATGACTGATTTAGTCTTCTGAACTTATAAGTCCGATGTTGGCAATGTTCCAAGAAATATCATCTTGAATCAGGCGCGCCACAACCGGTTTTAAATTTTCCGCATTATTGCCACTGACATAGCACTCTATACGCAAACAATTTTCTCTTTTCTGATCAAATAATAACTCATTTTTAATCAAAATTCGGGCTGTTTGTCGTGCAACTGCAAAACCTGAGTCAATTAATGTCAGCTTCTGACCAAAAATATACTGAATTGCCGATTTTAGGAAGGGGTAATGTGTACATCCAAGCACTAAAAAATCTGCACCTTGATTTACAACTGGCTGTAAAACCTCAGTTAATGTGTTAAGACAAGCCTCACTCATCTGCGCACCTGCTTCTACAAAGGGTACTAATTCCAAACTGGTCACAGTCAGAACATTGACCCCTGCCGGTTCAGCAAAACGATGCATCACATCTTTAATCAACTTTCCACGAAATGTCGCAGGTGTTGCAAGAACAGCCACTGTTTTACTTTTTGTTTGCAGAACGGCAGGCTTTAACGCAGGAACTAAACCAATAATGGGGAAGTTCTCCCCATAATGTTCACGCAAATAATCTAAACTAAAAGCAGATGCCGTGTTACATGCCACGACAGCGACTTTACAGCCTTGGCGGTATAGCCACTCTATGGCATGTGCAGTCAATTCACGTATATTTTGATCATCACGTGGCCCATAGGGTACATGTGCAGTATCGGCATAATACACAATGCGTTCATTCGGCAAGTAGCGCGCAACTTCTAAAGCCACAGATAAGCCACCAATCCCCGAATCAAATAAACCGATCGGTGCATCTGCGCCAGCTTTCGGCATTGGTACATCCAGTGGGTAAATGGGGTGAATGGCGGTCATAGGGTCACTTATATATTGTTCAGAATGACAAGGTGGAAAGCTTAAACCTCAGGTGCCTAATTGCAAGCGCAAATCACCACTTTGTAACACTAAAATGGATTCACCTTTTTCATTTTCAAGCAGTTCACCCATCTCGACTAAATGCAAAAAAGCTGCACGTTGAATTAAGGCATTTATACCAAAACGAACATGCACATAAGGACGTAGTTCACCCTGATATTCGCGCATAAAAATCGGATGTTCCTGATCAACAATAATCAGGTCTTGGGTGGTTGTGGTGAATTGAATATAGTTTTTAGCGTCTATCTCAACTTGATCCACCTGATTGACAAATAAAGGCTCATCTTCCACCTGTATTTCAATTTGTTCCACAGGGGTTTTTAAATAGAATTTTCCATCTTCTTTCCAAAGCACGGTTGAGAACAGATCTATGAGCGCTTGTCGCTTGATCAATTGACCATCGTGCCACCATTCTCCATTGGCTAAAACCTTCAGATCCATTGCACCACAATGCTTTGGATGCCATTGATCTAATGGGGGGATTGACCTTTTGTGACCGGACTGTCCATCTTTTAAGTATTGTGCAATGTTCATTAAATTTCTATCATCCCTATTAATGAATTTTTTCGTCGGGTTTTCGTTCAATTGCTGCTTCATCCGCCTAATAAATACCTTAGTGACGGAAAAATAATATGATTCAGCCAATTGGCTAGAACTCGGTTTAAAACTATACTAGCCCACAATATCAAAGACACGATAGAAAAATTGTGTCTGGGCATTAAGAACACTCATGGCAGCACCATTTAAATGAATTGAATGGATGCCACCTTCCGAAATATGAGGAGTCCTACATGGAACACATCGAACGTGAATCGATGGAGTTTGACGTAGTTATCGTCGGTGCAGGTCCTGCCGGCCTATCTGCTGCGATTAAAATTCGTCAACTTGCAATTGAAAATAACCTAAACGATCTGTCCGTTTGTGTCGTGGAAAAGGGCTCCGAAGTGGGTGCGCACATTCTATCCGGTGCTGTGCTAGAACCTCGCGCAATGAATGAATTGTTCCCAGACTGGAAAGAACAAGGTGCACCGTTAAATGTGCCTGTCACTGAAGATAAAACCTTCTTCTTATTGTCTGATGAAAAATCACAAGAAGCACCGCATTGGATGGTGCCTAAAACCATGCATAACGATGGCAACTATGTTATTTCGTTAGGTAACGTGGTTCGTTGGTTGGGCGCTAAAGCTGAAGAATTAGAAGTGTCTATTTTCCCAGGCTTTGCAGCGTCTGAAATCCTTTACCATGAAGATGGTACTGTAAAAGGTATTCAGACTGGTGACATGGGCATTGGTAAAGATGGCGAACCAACGCATAACTTTACTCCTGGCTATGAACTGCATGCCAAATACACATTATTTGCTGAAGGCTGTCGTGGTCATTTGGGTAAACGTTTAATCCAAAAATTCAACTTGGATAAAGATGCCGATCCACAACATTACGGTATTGGTATTAAAGAATTATGGGAAATCGATCCTGCTAAGCACAAACCAGGTTTGGTGATGCACGGTGCAGGTTGGCCTTTAAGTGAAACAGGTTCTTCAGGCGGTTGGTGGTTATACCACGCTGAAAACAACCAAGTGACATTAGGTATGATCGTTGACTTGTCATACACCAATCCACACATGTATCCATTTATGGAAATGCAGCGCTGGAAAACACATCCACTGATCAAGCAATATCTTGAAGGTGGTAAACGTATTTCTTATGGCGCACGTGCGGTTGTAAAAGGTGGTTTCAACTCTCTACCTAAATTCACTTTCCCGGGTGGTAGCTTAATTGGTGATGACGCAGGTTTCCTAAACTTTGCAAAAATCAAAGGCTCTCATACAGCAATGAAATCAGGCATGCTGTGCGGTGAAGCTGTATTTGAAGCGATTGCTGCGGGTGTGGAAAAAGGTGGTGACCTTGCCATTGCACGTGTGACTGAAGGTGAAGACTTCTTCGCTAAAGAGTTAACTGCGTACACAGACAAGTTCAACAACAGTTGGTTGAAAGAAGAGTTATATAACTCTCGTAACTTCGGCCCTGCTATGCATAAGTTTGGTCAATGGATGGGTGGTGCGTTCAACTTTGTTGATCAAAACATCTTTAAAGTGCCGTTCACGCTGCATGACTTACAGCCCGACTTCAGCGCTTTAAAAACTGTCGATGCTGCGAACTTCAAACCGAATTATCCAAAACCAGATGGTAAAATTACATTTGACCGTTTGTCTTCAGTATTCGTATCAAATACGGTACATGAAGAGAACCAACCTGCTCACTTGAAATTGACAGATGCTTCTATTCCTGTAAATGTGAACTTACCAAAATGGGATGAGCCTGCTCAGCGCTACTGCCCTGCCGGTGTTTATGAAATTATGGAAGAGAATGACGGTTCTAAGCGTTTCCAAATTAACGCGGCAAACTGTGTGCACTGTAAGACGTGTGATATTAAAGATCCATCTCAAAACATTACTTGGGTAACACCTGAGGGTGGTGGTGGTCCTAATTACCCTAACATGTAATTAGTACCCGAATATGTAATCTCTCTTGAGATAAAAATAAACCCGCTTAGGCGGGTTTGTTTATTAAACTTCAGCATACAACCAGGTGAGATTTTTTAAATAAAAAAACATAAAATAAATAAACCCGCAAACAGATACGTAATAAAACTATTTGAATTACTCTCTTCTTCTAATCCACTAGATTTAATATAAGTAAAAGCTAATAGTGCTAAGAAAATTAATATTATAAAAAACCTAAAAACTTTCCACTTAATACCCAACTAATTTAAACCAATTTTAATAAATTGAATTCTATATTATTCATTTAAATTAGGATTACCAACAAGCTCACCAACTAAATTATTTCTTTTTCAATCTCAAAAATCCTCTCATAATATTAACTTAATTTTTTTTCAATATATCAATTTCAATAGGCGTTTTTACAAATGGACATGTAATATTGTACTATCCAATCTTAACCACAAAGTTTTATGATACTTTTTACGAAGCCCGTAATCATACGTAAAGAAAGACGAAATACAAATTTGATCAAACAATATTAAATTATTATATCGAAATAGGTTTGATTTCGTCCATGCTCACCTAATGGCTGAATATACTATTGAGTCCGAGAATCAAACCAAATCGAAATATTCGCTCGCTATATTCAAGAAGACCAATTGGTTGTACAATAGGCCTTGAGTGCGAGCATCTTTATTCGGGAATTATATTGCTGAAGAAGCCTTTAAGAATACCTCCTTGTACAACAAAGCCAATTTTTATTAAAAACGCAGCTAATCTATGAAATTTCTCATAAACTAAGGAGTTTACTTCTACTTCGAGACGCTAACCTAGAGTATGTTTCAAAACATTACAAGATGTGGCATTCAAGAAAATATGATATACATAAAAGTTAAAAATGTAACATTTAAAAAACATAAATGTACTTAAACGAGTATTTATCTAATAAATTTTAGATTATAATTTCTACTATTGAAAAATATAAATAGAACTTAGATTTAAATGACTGTGCAAAGAAACAATCCTTTTGCTGGCCTATATGATACAGCAGGAAGAGCAACTAATTCATACGGATCTTCAAATGTTCCTACAAGATATGGCACTCTTCAAAATATTGAAAATGTTAAAATTACAAAAAAATGGACAGTTCATGATCTTAATCGAATAGTTAAGAACGGAATTCAAGGATTAGACGATCCAACTAGAAATTGCAGCATGTGTTGTTTAAATGCTTTAGCAAGCAATATCAATGCCTTATATGCGGGTTATTCACCCAAATCAATACCAACAAATAATACAATGATTCAAGCAACTGAAACATTAGTCAAAAAAGGGTACGCTGTACGCTTAAAAGATATTCAACCTACTATTAAAAACACTACTAAAAGATTCACTACAGCTGCAGACATATTAGATAATGATGTTGAGAAGTCAGTATCTGCTAATATTTCAGCAGCTTTAAGTAAATTAACCCCTGATAATTCACTAATGTTTTTTTCAGTTGGTATTGCTTACGGATATCACTCCACCATAATAGCTGTATCTAAAATATCAACATTATCTGTTGGTGGCGGTGGTATTCGCCTAAGTGGAAACAATAACAAACCACTTTTTTTATTTATTGAGGATAATGGTGGTGCAAGAAAATATTATGGTCCAGAATTGGATGTTAAGTGTTGTCAATATATTGTTGGAGCAACTAGACATTATAGAGGTCGAAATAATCTAAATGCCAACCTAGATGCTATAATCTTCCAATTAAATGTCCCAAATAAATAAAATTATGAAAATAAAAAATTACACAATAGCAGGAGCCATTTTTCTTTTTGGCTGTACTTTTCAAAAAAATGATGTATCACCTACAAATATTGATATAGATCTACTACGAAATAGTTTTAAAATAAAAAATTTAAACTTTGTGCACAATAAAATCAATAATGATTTTTTTTCAGAGAGTTTAAGTAAATGCTTAGGCCCAAACCAAAAAAACAATCTTAAATTAAAAAACACATATACCATTAAATTTAATGAGAATATAATTTCAAATGTCACAGAATACGAAATACAGAAAAATCAACTCTCTTCTTCTGTTAATAAAATAACCAATAATTTCCTAATAACACCTAGATCTAATTTTTCCAAATTATGCTGGGAAGATACTTATACAAAACCTATTTACAGTAAAAACTTTGGGACAACTTTATTTGTTTTCTCAAGCAATGAAAACTATATCTTTAACTCAAAGAATGATTCAATTAAAAGCACTATTGAAAATAACCCTCAGGACTATTATTTAGACGACATTATATCAATAATCAATAAT
>NZ_LQXP01000046.1:0-25500 GCF_003268405.1 Acinetobacter sp. CFCC 11171
CTTGAACAAATTACCGCACATGTTGCGGTTTTTTTGTGCCTGTGATTTATCGTTTTGATGCAGCCTGTCTTTTGTCTTTTGTCTTTTGTCTTTTGTCTTTTGTCTTTTGTCTTTTGCTTGTATAAAGCGTTCTATTTCATAAGATAAACCATCAGTATATTTCATTTTGCTTTCTTCAACAGATTAACCCTCATTTCAGCTATTCATAGTGATGCAATTTTTAAAATCTAAGTTAAAGAAAAGTTGAGTGAGTTAAAGTGGTGATTCAATGATGGCGATATATTTGTTACCAATTTTGAGCATTTATACGTGAGTATTGCTAAGTTTAAATTCCAAACTTGTGATGCAAAAGCCATTAAAAAAGTAAATCGAGATGATTTTTAGCGTGTTTAAAGGGTAATTGTTTATTTGCTGTGCGTTTGGTTAAATTTATATGAAAAAGCTCTTAACAAAAAATAAAAATCACGTATAATGAGCCTCATCAAGACGTCGCGCTCATAGCTCAGCTGGATAGAGCACTTGGCTACGAACTAAGGGGTCGGGAGTTCGAATCTCTCTGAGCGCACCAACTTGATCAAGATTGAAAAAACCGCACAAGTTGCGGTTTTTTTGTGTCTGAAATATAGCTAAAACCAATAAATTCAGCTCATCAATCAAGGTTCTAACTTAACTTCTGTTTAACTTTGAGTGCAAAGACCGTATTTCCGCCTAAAGCCGGCAACATGTCGTGATACGGCATACTGCGCATAACACGAAGTAAAAACGGTGCTTTGTCATCAATCTTCACCGCACTGGTCAATTGTAATAACGACCCTTGTTGTAAGGGGCGAATATGCATAGCACCTCGGACAAACTTTAAGTCCCCACCTGTCGCGGTGTATTGATTTTGCAGTAAGTCTGGGTAGTTAAAACGCATTTTAAAATCAAAGGGAATATTGATCACGCCTAAACCCACCGAAATTTTATAGTCGGCATCCATGAGGTGCGGATTAATTTTCTGCACTTGCATATGTTTAACTTGTCTTGGAAATAAGTGCTTGAACGAAGACATATTAATCCAGCGCTGTAAGCTCGAAGGCTCTTGTGCATAATATTGAAAACTGGTGCTAAAGCGCATCAATTCATAATTTTGCCCAAAGGGAACGCGCTGCGCTGCCAAAATAAAGGACACAGGTTCTTTCGAGCTTTGACTTAATTGGGTGACTTTGTCGAGTTGAGAGGCATTTAATTTGAGTTCAGGCAATTGATTTGCAGCGAGAGTTTCACTACTAAAGGCTTTAAATCGGCGCTGTAATGATTCGAGTAAAAAACCATTGGTTCCCGCAGGAATCCCTAATTTGGCATCGGGTAAGGCATTTAATATTTTGCTAAACAAAAAACCTTTGGGCTGATTTAAATCGCCCCATTGGGTCACACTAATCAAGGTGTGTTGAGCATCGATCTCAAACCATTTTCCCTGCACCAAAGGGCACCGGTGCTTGTAGAACCAAACTATTAATACTGTTGTGATCAATTTGGTGCTGTATCACCACGGTTTCTTTAAAGTTTAAAACCGGAATTGGTGTCGGGATATGGATGCGATATTCAACTTGGCTGGTTGAACCTTGTTGTTGCAAAACCTCAGCAGATTTTAGCGTGGGAAATAAGCCTGCATAGTTTGGATAATTACTGAGTAATCTCGCCACATTTTTGCTGTTGGTTGGGACAACCACGGCGGCACTCTGAAATTTACCAATGACTTTTTGGCCTGCTTTCATCGTGGGTAGACTAATTTGCTGTGAAGGATGTGCGAAAATCACGATGTGATCACCGGCAAGATTTGCCAAGGCTTTGGCATTGCCATTAAACAAGTCCAAACTACTAGGGATCTGGGGTTGCCATTGAACGAATTTGGCCCAACTGGTCGATATGCTCAGTCCACTCAGAAACACTAGCATCATGATTATTTTTGTTATCTGCATGTCACATCCTGCGTATGCAATCTTTTATTTGTTGCTGTTTTTAACGTATTTCTAGGTGGAAGGGAAGTAGTGAAGTGTTACAACCGACCATTAAAAACCATGAAGCAAATTTGAATTGTGGTGTAGTATTTAGCGCAATTCATTTTTAAATATTCATACGCTTATGTCTGAAAATCTACCTGCATTATCGCTGCGCTATTTTTTAAATCTAGAAGAATCACAGGATGGTTTTGCACTAGCTACTTTTGGCAAAAAGCAATTTACGCGTTTTTTAACGCCAGCCATTAGCCTTGGGATTATCATCTGGGGTTTTTACTTAGGTGTAAATGGTGTCGGTGCCTACTATGTTGGTCTGGGTGCTTTCTTTTTACTCCTTCAAGGCATCATGCGTTATTGGTTTTTACCGATGATGTTTAAACGCCAGTTTGTAAAATACCAATTAGGCAAAAGTGAACAAGGTATTGATTTATTTCAAGACTATGCAGAAATTCATGCCAATGGTCGTAAGAATGTCTTCCATTATGCTGAAGTGGCAAATTTTGCTGAAGGCAAATTGACCTATATGCTTGAACTGAAAAATAAAACCGTGATTATTGTGCCGAAAAGTGCATTTAAAAATACTGCGGACCAAGCGATTTTTACCAATACTTTTCAGCACTAAGACAATCTATTCATAACAAAAGAGGGAGTAGTATGCAGTCACGTCCATCTAAAATTGTTTGCGTCGGTCGTAGTTATGCAGATCATGCCAAAGAATTAGGCAATGCAATTCCTGACCGTCCTGTACTTTTTATGAAGCCGCCAAGTGCATTAACCGCATTAGACCAAGGCATCTCATGGAATCCTGCATGGGGCAGTTGTCACTATGAATGCGAATTAAGTTTACGTATTGATCGTCCTTTATCGGCTGAAACTGATCCTCTCAAAGCCTTAGAAGCAGTCGGAGCTGTGACTTTGGGCCTAGATCTGACTTTGCGTGATCTACAAGATGACTTAAAGAAAAAAGGTCAGCCGTGGGAACGTGCCAAAGCTTATGATGGTTCTTGTATCCTTGCGGATTGGGTCGATGTCCAAGAGGTGGTTCAAGATTGGAAAAATGTGCATTACACCTTGCATGTCAATGATGAACTGCGTCAGAACGGTGATACTGCATTGCTGATTTTTGATGTGGGTACTTTGTTGGCAGATATTAGCCAAGTGTTTAGTCTTGAAGCGGGTGATGTGGTCATGACAGGTACGCCTGCAGGTGTCGCGGCACTACAGTCAGGTGAGCAGTTGAAAATGACCCTAAAAGGAAAAAATCAGGACTATATCTGGACAACTTTTGTCAAATAAACTGTGAACGAAATACAAAAAAGGCTGCTTAATGCAGCCTTTTTTTGATTGATTTATTCAGTGCTACTTGATGGCGGTGGCTCATTTGGTTGTAATGGACCAATGTCTTTCCATGTTTCATAGGTGCCGGCCATATGCTGTGAGTCGGTGTCTCCCAATGCACCTGCTTTGGCATACCATTGTCGCGCTTTTTCACCATCTCGAATGTCATAATGATAATAATGTGCCATTTTCATGGCGGCATCAGCATCTTGCCCTTGTTCTGCGGCATAGCTTAAATATTCGGCTGCTTTGTCCGGTGTAGACGAAGGGTGTTCAGAAAAATAGTGTTGATTTCCCAAGACTTTGATCGCTTCGACATTCTTTTGTTTGGCTGCTTTTTCATACCAAATTTGCGCTTGGTGCTTATCTTGAATTAAGCCTTTTCCAGTGTCGTA
This sequence comes from Acinetobacter sp. CFCC 11171, assembly GCF_003268405.1. Lineage (NCBI taxonomy): Bacteria > Pseudomonadati > Pseudomonadota > Gammaproteobacteria > Moraxellales > Moraxellaceae > Acinetobacter > Acinetobacter sp. CFCC 11171. The sequence goes on from NZ_LQXP01000046.1 coordinate 3,734, forward strand.
CATCCAACCAACGGTATATTCAGCAGCAGGATCATGAGTCTTTTTTGCAAGGTCTAGCACCCAGTGTGCAAGGAAAATATTGCCATCTTGCTGCATCTTTCGAATCACTTGATCTGCATGCGGGTTACCTTGATAAGCTTGGGTCATCAACCATGCGAATGCGTCCGTAGTGCCTTGATCCGCAGCAGCTTTGTACCAATGTACACTTTGTTCGATATTTTGTTCTGTGCCCGTTCCACTGAGGTATAAATCACCCACTTTCATTTGTGCGGTCGCATCACCACTTTGAGCTATTTTGAGCGCGGATTTAAATTCACGCTGTTCTTTGGAACTACAAGCCATTAAAAATACGGCAGATAAACACAGCGCTAAAATGGTTTTTTTATTCATTTGAAATGGAATTATTATCATTTTTCGTAGATTTTTTGATCTTAACGGATTGTTGAATCACTTTATAGAGACACTTATAGCTAAATTTAAACACATTTAGGGCTTTAAAGCGGATTTCCTAAACTGATCTGGGGTGCAAAGCATCCATTTTTTAAACATATTTATAAACGCTGAGGCATTGGCATAGCCAAGTTCTAAGGCAATATTTTCGACGGTTTGGCCTGCGTTGAGCATGGACATGGCTTTCATGACTTTGAGACGTTGTCGCCATTCATGCAGGGACATCCCAAGTTCTTTTTGACAATAACGCGCTAGAGTACGTTCCGTCATATTTATCCGCTTTGCCAATTGCTCAAGCGCGCTCTGATCCGCAGGATGTTGATGTAAATAATCAAGCAGCTGTTTGAGGGCAGGGTGATCCGAATGCGGTAAATAACTACTGACCAGTTTGGCTTGATGCAGTTGATCTAAGATCACATGGAGTAAGCGTTGATATTCGGCCGTATTTTCCATGAGATCGGCTTGTTGGTGTAAGAGACGCAAATGGCTGAAGATCGCGGTGACTAATGGTGAGCTGAGTAAAATCCCCGGTTGTTTCGGTAAGTGAGTACATAGCGATTCATGTACATATAAGGTTCCATGTGAAACCGCTGTACGATTTAAACCACTATGTTCTAAATGTGGGGGAAGCCAGATGCCATAAGGCGGTGGGGTAATATAGTCAATCTGATTGATGTTCACTTCCATTACGCCATTAAAGGCATAGACAAACTCGCCCCAAGCATGTCCATGAACGGGATAAACAGACAGTGCAGGATCGTCACGAAAACTGATCCACAGTGCTGCTTGAATTTCATCGTTGGTGGGAAGTTGTTGCAACTGCGTATGATCTGCACGAGCTTTATGACGCATGAAAAATTTTGCCTGAATAAGAAGATCACTTGTCTATTTTAAAGTATATATTTTATTTCTGACAGTTCTATAGTGTTGCTTATCGTATTGTCGAGTAAATAGTGTGGAACAGCGTAAGGCGCTAGATGCAAAAGCTTCTGGTTTGATGATTATTTTGTGCATGATTTTAGGGATTCAACAGGTCATTTTGAAATTGGCCGCGGTTGATATTGCGCCGATCATGCAAATTGCCATCGATCGGGTTTGGCTGCGCTGTTGGTCTTTCCACTGATCCGTCTCAAGCCGGGAACACATTTATATACTCGAGAATACTTGCTGCCGGGTATCTGGTTGGCGTTTTTATTTTCAGCCGAATTTATTTTAGTGGCAGAATCCCTGCGCTATACCTCTGCATCACATACCGTTGTCTTGCTCTATACCGCACCGATATTCGTGGCACTAGGTTTACATTGGAAGTTGCCTGAAGAAAAGCTTACAGCGATCCAATGGGTCGGTATTTTTATTGCCTTTTCAGGAATAGTACTGTCGTTTATGGGACGTGAAAGTAGTACTACAGTCAACACTCAAGCCCTGTTGGGTGATGCGATGGCATTACTTGCTGGGGTGATGTGGGCCTTGACCACCATTTCATTAAGACTCACCAAACTCTCTGATGCACCTCCGACTCAGACCTTGTTTTATCAGTTGGTTGGTGGTTGTGTATTTTTATTACCCGTGGCGTGGCTGACAGGACAAATGACTGTACATTGGACGGTGTTGTCCATCAGCAGTATGATTTTTCATGTGCTCATTATTTCATTTTTTAGCCTGATGCTTTGGTTTTGGCTGTTAAGTAAATATCTGGCCAATGGTCTGGGCGTTTTTTCATTCCTTACCCCAATTTTTGGACTGGTCTTTGGCGTATTGATCTTAAACGAAACGATTGAACTGAATTTTATCTTGGGGACGGCCTTAGTAATGGTCGGAGTGATGACGGTAACCTTGCATCGGTGGTTGTCTAAATTGATGGGACGTCAGCGCACAGCGACCTAAGATCATGTATAAATAAAAAAGGAGAGCTACGGCTCTCCTTTTTTTATTTACGCTTATTTTTCTTCAAAAATAGTCGCAAGTGGAATCGAGAGTTTGGCCGCGAGATAATCATCCGCTTCGACCAGTTGCGGCCCAATTTTTTCCATCCAAACATCATCTGGATCGACGCGACCTAAATCTTGCCGTTTAGGGAGCGGATAGGGCAGCTTACTGTAAAAACTCCAAAAGTCCACTTGGGTTAAATTACGAACTAAAACATAATGATCATCATCTGTACGTTTAATCAGGTGTTGCTCTTCAAACAATAAAATATAGCTTGGCAGGCGGCCGATTTCATCACGCCCTAAAACCTCAAGCGCTTCTTTTTCTGTCACGCTCTGACCAAGTTTTTGCTTTTTATAAAATAATTCCAGCAAATCCATCAACATAATCACAGGATGACGTTTTTGATCTTTGCCTGAATTAAAGGCGGTCAGTGCATAACTAATTTCTACCCCAATCAGCACGATATTCCATGAAAGGAATATCCAAAGTAGGAAAATTGGCACCGCAGCAAAAGCACCGTAAACGATTTGATAACTGGTGAAATTTGACATGACAAAACCAAAAAGGTTTTTGAGTAATTCAAATACCACGGCACTAAAGACACCCGCGATCAGCGCCGCCTTGATCGGCACACTACGGTTGGGAATCGTCCAATACAGAATGAAAAAACCTAAAATGGTCAATGAAAAAGACAGGATCCACAGCAGAAAAGCCCCATCCAGTTCATAGCCTGCAAAATTATTGCTGAGGACATTCATAGAGGCCAAGGTGGATGACACAACAAATGCGCTACCCAGTAAGATTGGGCCTAATGAGATAATAGTCCAATAGCGCATAAAGCCAATGATGCCGCCACGTGTCTCACGCACCCGCCAAATTCGGTTAAATACCGTTTCAATACTGGTCAGCATCATGACTGTGGTAATGAATAAAAACAGCACACCAATCACGGTCAAGTTACTGGATTTATCGGTGAATGCATTTAGCGCTTTATCGAAAGCAATCGTCGTTTTCGGTAGAAAATTACTATAAATCAATTGTTGAAGCTGTTGACGAGCAGGCTCTAAGGCATTGATTGATGAGATGATGACCAAAAATACAGTCAACATGGGCACCACTGCAAACAAGGTGGTATAGGTCAATGATCCTGCTTGTTCACGGCAGCGATCGGCTTCAAAACGTCGAATGACAAATAAAACAAACTGAAACCATTTCTTGTCGTAAAAGGGAAGTTTTTTTAAAAATGCTTCGATCATGCTTTCAAGTCTCGAGTTATTTTAGTCATGTTTATGCAATTTTCATCACTTAGCTTAACCAAAAAATAGGAAAAATACCGTATAGTTTTCTTTTTTCATTGAATTTATAAAAATGACGCAAGCTTATGTACTGGTGCTGTATTACAGCAAATATGGTTCAACACGTGAGATGGCACATTTGATTGCCAATGGAATTGAAGCTTCTGGGATGGCGGTAAAAATACGAACCGTTCCAAATTTATCCACCGTGGTGACCGACGTGCAGCCCAGTATTCCTGCCGAAGGCGATATTTACTGTAGCTTAGATGACTTAGCGCATTGTTCAGGTCTAGCGCTAGGTTCACCGACCCGTTTTGGTAATATGGCGTCGGAAATGAAATATTTCTGGGATCAAACCACAGCGCTTTGGCTCAATGGCGCATTGCATGGCAAACCTGCCTGTGTGTTTACCAGTTCAGGTTCAATGCATGGCGGACAGGAAAGTACTTTGCTGACCATGCTGCCACCTTTGTTTCATCATGGAATGATGGTTATGGGTTTAAGTAATGCCCTTCCTGCATTATCGAATACCAAAACGGGTGGTACGCCCTATGGTGCAAGCCATGTCAGTGGTCCACGTCATGATCAGTCATTGAGTCAAGATGAGCGAAACTTATGCGAAGAGCAGGGTAAACGCCTAGGCGAAGTGGTCAAAAAGTTGATTTGAAACGTGCTTGATAAAGGCAATAAAGTAAACTTTGTAGCGAACGGGCAAGAAAAGGCTTAAATATTGCACTTTTCTTGCTTTTTTTGTACGGCGCTTTTTATTGATTGATGAAGTCATATTAGTACACGAGAAGATAAAAATAAATCTGCCAATCTATTCTTAAAATACCAAAAATAAGTGATATCAATAACATATTGAAAGTTTTTAAATACAGCCTGCTCAGTGATGGCCTTGAGTCGATTATTGCTGTCTCTTTAGGCACGTTATTTTTATTTTTTGATTACATGATTTGTATTTAAATTTCTTCTTTGGGGTGTGTGATGTCTATTAATTTTCGAATGATTTTCCTATGTTCCGCATTGGCTGCATCTTCCTTGTGTACGGCAATGCCAGTTTTATACAGTATGGATTTCCCGCAAGAGAAAAAAGCCGAAGAAAAAGAATTTTTGGCGAAACAAGATCAAGTCAAAGCAGAATCAAAATCTTTAACTGATGCTTCAAAATAGTTGATTCGCCATGGTTTCGAATAGCATTTCAATAGGCTAGAAAACCATGCTAGAAAAACAATAACCCATTAAAAAAAGAGCGCTGATGCGCTCTTTTTTACATCGAATTTAGTCTTGATCCGAAATTTTTGCAGCGTCTTCAGGCTGTTGCTCAGCTTCAAAGCGCTGTTTGCAATCTAAACATTGGTAGTCGAGAAAAATATTTTGATCGACGATCACGCCGGCTTTTTTACCAAAACGGTGTCCGAGAAAACCGCCTGTGATACCGACACTAATCGCACCGACAAAAGTCCCGATGGTTCCGCCCATAATCACGCCAAGTGGGCCTGCAGTCACACCACCAATCGCAGCACCAATAGATGCGCCAGATGCCGCACCACCGACAGTCCCTGCAGCAGTTCCTGCACCACTGAGTAAGACCCCACCAATTTTTTGTAAGTTTTGTTCATGGTTACGCTTTTCAATATGGGTTGATCCACATTTTGGACATTTAACTGTCGGTTCCATGTTTTGATTTTCTGTATTCATAACTTTCCGTAGCCTTAAAAAATAAAGTGGCCGAATTTATGGTGCAGCATAATGTAATTTGACAGATGAGTAGTTGACCCATTCGATCAAATGCAACGATTTTCCTGAATTTTATCGATTTTTGCGTACAGATGTTTTGTCTGCTTGTAACCAAGGCGTTAAAAAGTGCGCTTTACGTCACCTTAATCGTAAGTTTTTAGCAAAAAAAAGAACACCTGATGTGTTCTTTTTTTCTTTTGAACGCAAACTTAGTCACGAACAAATTCAACTGTACCATTCGCCAGTGATTTCACACGTGCCAATGATTCAACGCGATAGCCTTTTTCAAGCAAAATATCACGACCAGGTTGGAATGATTTTTCAATCACGATACCGATACCCAATACTTCAGCACTTGCTTGATGAATAAGATCTGCAAGACCTAAAGCCGCTTGACCATTGGCCAAGAAGTCATCAATCACTAAAACTTTATCTTCAGCATTGATGTGCTTTTTAGAAATCGCGATAGTGCTTTCAGTTTGTTTCGTAAAAGAAAACACTTTTGAGCGATACAAATCATCTTTTAAGGTTAAAGATTGATATTTACGTGCAAAAATCACAGGAACACCAAGTTCAAGACCAGCCATTACTGCAGGTGCAATACCTGATGCTTCAATCGTAATGATTTTTGTGATGCCAGCATCTTTAAAAAGACGGGCAAATTCTTGACCAATTTGCTGCATCATCACAGGGTCAATTTGGTGGTTCAGGAAAGAATCGACTTTCAGAACTTCTTCAGAGAGAACGATACCTTCAGCTAAGATTTTCTGTTCCAGAGCGTGCACGGGAGAATCCTCGAGGGGCAGGTGCTTTTTAAAGCAAAAGCGTATTTTAAAAAGCACCGTGAAAAATGCAAGCGAAATTGATCAAATCAATTAATTTGTTGCACCTTTATAGCCCGTTAACAATAAACCGTAAGAGGTTTTATTGTCTTGGTGGGAAACTTTGACAGGTAGATAATCTAGTTTTGGTGCTAACCAGAAAGTCGTTTGACGGCCTGGTTTGTCATGACGCATCACGACTTTAACGGTGTCAAAAGTTCCATAAGTGGTTTTCACTTTTTCAGTGCCTTGTTTCACGAACTTACGAGCTTCAACCTCTTTGGCGTCGGCAATGTAGTAATTCGATTTCAAACCACCATTTTTTAAATCTTCACGAATTTGCAATTCAGCATTGAGTTCATCTAGCACACCTGATTTCCACGCAAATGAACGCGCTTTATCATCTTTTTTGGTATTAATGGTTTTTGCGCCAGCATTGAAATTGATGTTCATGGTGTTGTTGTGCACCAAAATTTTGCTGCTGCGGCTAAAGCTGTTCGAGTGAATTTGGCTGCCATTTAAACTAAAACGACTGGTTTCAGTTGCAGAGGCCATCGCACCAGCTTTTGCTGCGAAAATATACGTCCAGTTATTCCCAGATTGTTTTAGGGTACGTGTTGCAGAACCCAAGTTTTTGCCGTTGTAATTAAACTGGTAGCTTGCTTGGAATGGACTCATGGCAAATGACTGACTTGAGAAACCAGTCAAAAGCAGTGTAGTCGATACCCCAGCAACAAGACCTAAATTTTTCAAAACTGAATGTGCCATAAGTATGGTTTTCCTATTCAATAGAAGTGCGGTGGGCTAAACCACCTGATATGTTTATTATGCGGCTGGATTGTGGAGAATCACGTCACAAATCCGTGCCTAATGTATATATTGTGTAGCGTTTTTATAGGTTCAAGATGCCTAAGTACAGGATAAGTCTAGCTTTCCTTTTGCTTTATAGGCGTGACTTCATCGTCTTTTAAATTTGAATCATCCCAGTCTTCCATCCGTTCTTGCGACATTTTGGTGAACAATGCGGTTAAATTAACATTACCAATCACCACCAATTCGGCCTCACGTAAAACAGCATGGTTCACATGGACTTTGCCCAGTGTGTCGATAATCGATCGACTTTTACCGAGCCAGCGATTCAGGTCTAAATACAGTAAATCATCTTTAACTTTGATCACATTGAGCTTTTCCAAAATCATACCCAATGGATCTTGGTTGAGTACTTTTTGATAGAACCATAACGCCATGCGCACGCCCATCTTATACAGAACATTTGGATACTTTGCTTCAATCACTTGTGTATCACTAATTTGTTCAAATACGATCAATTGGGTTTGTTTGTTGAGTTCCATCTGTACCAGTTTTAAATCAACAGAGAGTGTTATGATCAGCCCGTTATAATCCAATGTGGCATACAGTCGAAGCCAGTCATCATGCAGGTCAGCATGCAAGTCTTTGAGCATTTTCACATTATCGGTCACAAAGCGCTGAAATGTCGCATTTAAAAACACTTGAGACATTGGGAATTCACGCTCATCTTCAATAAATCCTTCAGCTTTTTGGTACACTTGGCGTATACGTTTAGCGATATTGGAAACTAGCGTTTGCATAAGAAGTGCATCCTGACAAATTATGTTTTTTGACGATGTTTATCTTGTCGATTTCTATAAAAACACAAGGTTTTGATCTTGCAGTTTAGCAAAATAAATTGCACCATTTTCATGATTTTAATTGTGCATTATCTATGTGTTGATGGATTTCTCGTTTTCATCAAAAAATGAATACGAGTTTTATTTTATACTGTTTTAAGCAGTTTGGGGAATGCGGCAAATTGTCGGTTTAATGTGATGCTGAAAAAAATAACGTTCATGCCCTTGATGAAAGAGTGGTGGAAAGATCCCATATTTGCAACTGCATTGGCGTTTGCTGCTGTGTTGCATTTGGCTTTTTTAACCATGCAATTTTCCATGCCCCAAGAGGCGGATTATAACACCAAAGAAATTGCAGTTTCTTTACGTTCTACGACGGAAAAAATTGAACATGCAGACTTTTTAGCACAAGCCGATCAGCAGGGCTCAGGGACATTCCGTGAGTCACATCGTATGTCGAGTGACATGCCTGCACCGATGATCGAACAAAAAGCCGGGGAGCAAAAAAGCGAAGCTTTAGAACAACTGCAACAAAAGAAAGAGCTGAGCTTTGAAGACAAAGTGTTGATGACAACCTTGAGTTGGCAAAAACAAGCGGAAGAAAACAGTCGCAAAAAAGCCGTTGAGGAGTTGAATAGTCAGTTTCAGGCCAAGGCTGCGATGGTGGCGAGTATCGAAGCTCAATATTTACAACGCCAACAAAATTTTAGCCGTCAGCAAAAAATTAAAACCATTGATGGTATTCAAGCCAAGCAAGATGTTTCTGCTGCTTACATGGAAAAATTTCGCGAAAAAGTCGAATTTTACGGTAACCGTTATTATCCTGAAGCGGCAAAACAGCAACAGCTACGCGGTGAAGTACGTTTAATGGTTATTTTGAACAGTAATGGCGGGATTCGTGCCATTCGTTTGATCGAAAGTTCAGGTTCAAACTTATTGGACGAAGCTGCAAAAACCTCTGTACGTAAGGCGGCACCTTTTGGTTTGTTTGATGCCAAAATGAAAGACATCTCAGAACTTCGTATTGTGCGTACTTGGCGCTTCGATCCTGCAGAAGCAGAGTTTGAGGTGCGTTAATCAGTTGTGATTGCGTCGCAAAACTTCGCAGATTTCGACGCTAAAACTCGCATACCATTGGTTTTTCCCCAATTGCTGCGCGACCAGATGTTGTGCATCTTGTTGCCAAGCTCGAATGTCTTCTAATGTATTCCAGTAGGAAAGGGCGATTTCATGCTCACCCTCTGTCAGCGCTTCAAAATGTTGACAGTTAAAGTGTGTCAAGGCTTTGTCTCTAAGCTGCTGTGCAGTCGAAAAATACAGCTCATCAAGCGTACGAATGCGTGCTTTAAAAATCACGACATATTGCATATCTTTCCTTCCTTGTTTTTTATGACGATAAAAAAAAGCGAGCCGGAGCTCGCTTTTTGGGTTCTTAATCTCTTTCCAGATAAGGGTTATCAAACCCCAATTTGGCTAAAATCTCGATCTCCAAAGCTTCCATTTCTTCAGCATCTTCATCAGAGGTTTCATGGTCGTAGCCCATGAGGTGCAACGTACCGTGTACCAGCATATGCGTAAAGTGGGTCAGGGGTGCTTTGCTTTGTTCTTGTGCTTCACGAAGAACCACAGGAATACAAATCACCAAGTCGCCAATCGGAAATGAGTCTAAAACTGCAGCCATTTCATCGGGGAGATCGCTCGGAAAAGACAACACATTAGTCGGTTTGTCTTTACCACGATATTCCAAGTTCAATTTGTGGCTTTCGTCATTGTCCACACATGCAATACCGATCTCACAATCACTTTGTGTATCGATATGACGTAAAGCCGTTTCCACGACTTTTTTTGATATGCGCACGTTTCACCACCAATTCAGGTGACTGAAAATTTTGCTGCAAGGAGAGATTAAGTTTCAAAATGAATCCTTAAATGTTTTCGTCTTGATGCTGCCCATCAGCTTTAGCATCATTGTCCGCCACCAAGGCTTCCTGACGTGCTTTACGTTCTGCACGTTGTTCAGCCGTGAGGCGATGTTGTTCGCTGTCCCATCCCTCATAGGCTTCAACAATTTTTTGAACCAATTGATGACGTACCACGTCACGAGAGTGGAAGCGAGTAATATGAATTTCTTTGATTTTTTCAATCACACGTAAGGCATGTGCCAAACCAGATTGTTGACCACGAGGTAAATCGACCTGTGTAATGTCGCCCGTGATCACCGCTCGAGAACCAAAGCCTAAACGGGTGAGGAACATTTTCATCTGTTCAGGGGTAGTGTTCTGTGCTTCATCTAAAATCACAAAAGAATGATTTAAGGTACGACCACGCATGTAGGCCAGTGGTGCAACTTCAATCACTTGACGTTCAATCAGTTTAGCGACTTTTTCAAAACCGAGCATTTCATACAAAGCGTCGTATAGCGGACGTAAGTAAGGGTCAATTTTTTGGCTCAAATCACCGGGTAAAAACCCCAGTTTTTCACCGGCTTCAACCGCAGGGCGAACCAATAAAATACGCTGAATTTCATTACGTTCTAGCATATCTACAGCAGCGGCGACCGCGAGATAAGTTTTACCTGTACCCGCTGGGCCGATACCAAATGAAATATCGCTTTGTAAAATACGCTGTACATAGCGTTTTTGATTGGCACCACGTGGATTGATCCGACCTTTACGGGTTTGTAGATAAACATTGTCTAAACCGGTATGCTCATTTTCAGAAAAATCTTCCTGAATTTCGCGGTCAGTCTGACTGCCTTGAATCATCATGTGTAAAATGTCCGCACTAATCTGTGGATTGGTTTCGGACTCTTCATAAAGACGGTGAAGGAGACTTTCGGCTCTCTCTACCGCATCGATTTCCCCATCGACAAAAAAAGCATCTGCACGATGAGAAATTTTGACATCTAAACGTTGTTCAATTTGTTTGAGATGACCGTTATAGGCACCGAGCATGCTTTGTAAACGGTCAAGTGGAATACCGGCAAAAGTTACAGTACGTCGAATCGCTGCAGTCAAGAGAATTCCTTTAAATTGGTCTGACGATTAAGCTTACATTACGCCACGTCAGGCTCAAGATTCAAGAGTTCACCGTAAACAAACTTCAAAGTTTTAATATCTGTCACTTCAATCTCTGCAAAACGCCCAACCCATGCAGGATCACCGATAAAGCTAACCAAACGTGTATTGTCTGCAGTACCAATCAGCAAGTTCGGATCTTTGTCTGAAACAGACTCAATCAAGACACGTTGAATGGTCCCTAGCATTGCATCAGTTTTATCGATACTGGATTGTTTAATCCATTGTTGAACTTTTGCAAGACGTTCTTTTTTCACATCTTCAGGGGTCGTGTCTTCAAGTTCTGAAGCAGGAGTACCCGGACGTTTTGAGTAGATGAAACTGTATGAATGATCGAAATCCATATCTTGGATAAATTGATAAGTTTCTTCGAAGTTTTCGTCAGTCTCACCCGGAAAGCCAATAATAAAGTCGCTAGATAAATGCATATCAGGGCGAACTTGACGTAATTTAGCAATTTTATCGACATATACATCAATCGTGTGGTTACGTTTCATGGCTTGTAGCACGTCATTCGAACCACTTTGAACTGGTAGATGCAAGTGAGAAACCATTTGCGGTAAGTCACGGTAGCATTGAATCAAGTCATCATTAAATTCAAGCGGGTGCGATGTGGTGTAACGAATACGTCCAATGCCCGGAATTTCGGCCACTAAACGTAATAAGTCTGCAAAGGTACAGATTTCCCCTTCAAAAGTTTCACCACGGTAGCCATTCACGTTTTGGCCGAGTAATGAAATTTCACGTACGCCTTTTTCAGCTAAAGTGGCAATTTCAGCCAATACGTCATCGAGTGGGCGAGAAACCTCTTCACCACGGGTATAAGGAACTACGCAGAATGAACAGTATTTAGAACAGCCTTCCATAATCGAGACAAAGGCTTTAAACCCTTCTACACGCGGTTCAGGTAAAAAGTCGAATTTTTCAATATCAGGGAATGAAATATCCACCAACTGAATTTTTTCTTTTTTGGGTTTGACCACTTGCTCAGTATGCTGATCAAGCATTTGTGGTAAACGGTGTAAGGTTTGCGGACCAAACACCATATCTACATACGGTGCGCGTTTTTGAATGTTGTCACCTTCCTGAGAAGCAACACAACCACCAACACCAATCACCAAGTCTGGATTTTTTTCTTTCAGTTTGCGCCAGCGACCTAACTCTGAAAATACTTTTTCTTGTGCTTTTTCACGAATAGAACAGGTATTCATCAGGAGAATATCCGCTTCTTTTGGATCGTTTGTCAGCACATAGCCGTGAGAATCACCTAAAAGGTCGCCCATACGTTGACTGTCATACTCATTCATCTGACACCCTTGCGTTTCGATGTACAGTTTTTTCACTGTTCCATCTTGAGCTGGGGTGTGCTGTGGCTGGGTAACAGTGTTATCTGGGGCAGCTTGGGCACTATTGGGGATGAAGGTTTGAACCGTCATGTAGGCTCCTAAAGGAATTTTATGAAAATCAATAACCATACGTGGCTGACAGACAATTCAATCAATTGAATTGTGCAGCTGCGGAGGTCAAAAAGGGGATTTTAAGAATGGGCAATATTTTAGCAGTAATTCACTAGAAACTTACAGCCTAAAATTACAACTCTGCCATATTGATTTATGAAGTAAAAATGTTTGAAAATTAATATTGGCTAATCATAAGGTTACATAACAGAACACAATGCAGAGTTTAGAATTATTAAACTAATTCCTAAACAAAGTTCGATGTGCTGTAACTGAGCAGAATGACATGAAAGAAGGCAAGTGGATGTTAAAACATAATTTTAAACAGAAAAATTACGCTAAATTACTTGCTTTGAGTGTCGGGCTCTCCGGAATTTCTGCGTTTGCCCAAGCCGCAGATGAGCAGTTTAACGATGCTTTACGTGCTGCGAATGCAGGCAATATTAGTTTATTACAACAATACCAATCATCCATGCAAAATGATGTTTTGGGCTATTATCCAGAATATTGGTTACTGAATAACAATTTGGCTTCACAACCTGCAAGTGCCATTATTAATTTTGCACAGCGCTATCCAAACTCGGCAATGGCAGAAAAATTAGCCGCAGATTATGTTGAAGAAAAAGTCAAACAAGCTGATTTCGCTACAGCACAGCCTGTCTTGCAATATGTGACTAATGCTGACCGTGCTGAAACATGTGCCATGGCTCAAGTCCGCGCAAAGTCGGGCGACCCTCTGGTTTACGCAGAATTTAAAGATGTATGGTTGACCACAAACTCACAACCTGACTCGTGTACGGGCTTGGGCCGTATGATGCTGTCGAGTCCTTTAATGACTCAAGATGACCGCCATCAACGGATGTGGGGACAGTTAAGAGCGGGTCAGTCAGGACAAGCGATTGCGACTGCGCAAACCATTGGCGTAAATATTAATTTGTCACAACTCAACACCATTCAAGCCAATCCACTAAATTATTTATGGTCTGCACCCAAAGCCACAGCTGAAGATCATGCATACCTGATTTATGCGATGGGTCGCTTGGCCGATAGCGACTTAAATGGTGCGATTTCTTCGGTGAAACGTGCAGCAGAAGGCACACCAGCCGATGTACAAAAAGCCCTATACCGTAGTGTCGGGTATATCGGTGGTACAACGGTAATGAAAAATAATTTCAACCGTGAAGTTCTAAATTATCTTGATTTGAGTTATGGACTGCCTTTTAGTGCAGAAGAAGCCGAGATTTATGCGCGACAAGCCATTCGTTTTGGCGCATGGGAAAGTGTCATTCGTGCAATTGATGCGATGAGCGTTTCGCAAAAGCAGGAAGACCGTTGGCAATATTGGTTAGCACGAGCATCTGAACAACGTGGCGATGCCTCATCTAAACGTGCGGCAAAAGAAATTTATCGTAAGCTTGCCATTGGCGATGATTACCATAATTTGTTAGCACGTGACAAAATTGGTCAGTCTTATAACAATATTCCGTCAAATGTGCAGCCTTCGTCACAAGATGCGCAGCGTCTCAGTCAGGATATTCACTTCCGTCGTGCCTTTGCATTGCGCAATATTAATGCATCTGACAGCTATATTAACCGTGAATGGAACTGGGCAGTGCGTCAAGCCTACTTAAAGCATGATGATGGCATGATTCTTGCCGCAGCTAAACGTGCAACCGATATGGGGTGGTATGATCGGGCGATTTATGCAGCAGATCGAACCACTAAACAGCACAATTATGCTTTACGTTATGCTATGCCGCATCAAAATTATGTGGTGAGTCATAGTCGTAATGCAGGTATTGACCCTGCATGGGCTTATGGCTTGATGCGTCAAGAAAGTCGGTTTGTTACTAGCGCACGTTCACATGTCGGTGCCGGTGGTTTAATGCAAATTATGCCAGACACAGCAAAATTGGTGGCTCGTCAGATGGGGGAGAGCTATAACCCCGCTGCATTAACGGATATGAATACCAATATCCGTTATGGCACTTTCTATTTATCAATGATTCAACGTCAATTGAGTAATAGTCCAGTATTAGCGACTGCAGGCTACAATGCGGGTCCAAATCGTGCTCGACGCTGGCAGCCTGAGTATCAAGCGATTGCAGCGGACCAATATACGGAATCGATTCCATTAACGGAAACTCGAGACTATGTAAAACATGTGATGACCAATGCAACCCATTACGGCCTTTTATTGGGTCAGGGGCCGCAATCGATTGAAAAACGAATGCAAATGATTCCATTACGGAATGCGCAATAAGCATTAAAGCAATGCGCCTGTTTTAAGGCGCAATATGGGTAAATAATGAATGCCGAATTGAACATTAGACCTGTTTATCGAATACTGACATCACTGCTCATCGGCAGTGGTGCAGGCTTTGGTGTGTCTGTGCTTTCGGCAGCACCCGTGGTTAATGGCTATGTGATGGATGTGCAAATGGTGCCAGCTGTTTGCGCCTATGACCCTTTAAAAAGTAAAAAACGTAAATGTCTGGAAGGGTATTCACTCAATATCACGGGACTATATCCAGAAACTTCTACCCGTGATTGCACCACCAATAGTTCAGCTAAACTTTCTCCGTTGCAAGCCAAAGTGGTTGCACGGATTATGCCTGATGAAAATGCTCGCGTGGCGCTTTGGCACACTACCGGCGGCTGTATCCCAATGAATGCTAGTCAGTATTTCAGAACCATTATTAATCATGCAGATAAGCTAAAAATTCCAGATGAATTGACTAGCCAAGAAACCCAATCCATTCAAGCCAATGTCTTGCGTAATAAAATGTTGCGTATGAACAGCGGATTGGTATCCCAAAGTATTGAATTTAACTGTATGCAAACCCGTGGTGGCAGTTTACTGACCGAGATTAAAATTTGCTATAAAAACAATGGGCAGTATAAAAGTTGCCCTACGACTATTGTCGGAAATTGTCCTGCAACTTTCATAATTAAAGGTTCTTTCTAAGCTTTTTTCGGCATTTTATTTATATTTCCTATCATACTTTTGTTGAAAAGCATTCTCTTTTACATGCAAGCGTCAAAAGATTGGAGTACAATCTTTGCCGTTTATGATTATTAAGATTAGATAGAACAGCTATTTAATCATTATGACCTTCCTCAATTGGAGATAATTACATGAAGCAAGCAGTTCGTGTTGCCGTTACTGGCGCAGCTGGTCAAATCGGTTATAGCTTATTATTCCGTATCGCAAGCGGTGAAATGTTGGGTAAAGACCAACCAGTTATCCTTCAATTATTAGAAATTCCAGTTGAGAAAGCTCAACAAGCGCTTAAAGGCGTAATGATGGAACTTGATGACTGCGCATTCCCTCTTTTAGAAGGTATGATCGGTACTGATGATCCTAAAGTTGCATTCAAAGATGCTGACTACGCTCTTCTTGTAGGTTCACGTCCACGTGGTCCTGGTATGGAACGTGCTGACCTTCTTAAAGTAAACGGTGAAATCTTCATCGGTCAAGGCCAAGCACTTAACGAAGTTGCTAGCCGTGACGTTAAAGTTCTTGTTGTAGGTAACCCTGCAAACACTAACGCTTACATCGCAATGAAATCTGCTCCAGATCTTCCAGCGAAAAACTTCACAGCAATGTTACGTCTTGACCACAACCGTGCGTTGACTCAACTTGCTCAAAAAGCGGGTGTTGCAGTTTCTGACATCAAAAACATGACTGTTTGGGGTAACCACTCTCCAACAATGTATGCGGACTACCGTTTTGCAAATGTAAACGGCGAAAGCTTAAAAGACAAAATCAACGATGCTGCTTGGAACAAAGACGTGTTCCTTCCAACTGTTGGTAAACGTGGTGCTGCGATCATCGAAGCACGTGGTCTTTCTTCTGCTGCTTCTGCTGCAAACGCTGCAATCGACCATATGCGTGATTGGGCGCTTGGCACAAACGGCGAATGGGTAACGATGGGTATCCCTTCTGACGGTTCTTACGGTATTCCTGAAGGCGTAATGTTCGGTTTCCCTGTAACTTGCGAAAACGGCGAATACAAAATCGTTCAAGGTCTTGAAATCGACGAATTCAGCCGTGAACGTATCAACTTCACTCTAAACGAGCTTGAAGAAGAACGTGCAGCAGTTGCTGACATGGTTAAATAATTTAATTTTTTAAATTAAATTATAAAAAAAGGCACTCCATTTGGGGTGCTTTTTTATGGCCTGCGAAAAATATCACGCTTAAGTTTTGAACAAAAAATAACACGTTGAGATGCTGTTGCAACTGACAAAGTCAAATAAACAGATAACTATAAAGATGGGAGAAATGTTATTAGTTTGAGGAGAACGGCAATGTTTGATCAACAACAACGTTGGAACTATTTTTTGAACAATTGGGGTTGGATGCAACTCCGGAAGGCATCGATCAATTTATCGAAACGCATCAAATCACCATGGATGTTCCATTGCATGAAGCGCCATTTTGGACGAAGTCACAGCGTGACTTTATTATCAGTCATTGGAAAAAAGATGATGACTGGGCCATAGTGGTCGATATTTTAAATGAACAATTGCATACAGAACATAAGCTTTCCGGATCTTGCAAAATCTAAATACAATTTGAAACAACAAACCTAGTTTTAACGCTAGGTTTTTTTATCAGCATCATATAAGTTAATTAAATAATAAATGACAGATTAGTTGATAAGGAGGGCGAGATGCTCAATCAAAATAAACCATCCTTAGCTTTATTGTTTTCTCAATTGGGGTTAGCCAGCAGTCCAGCTGCGATCGAGTTATACGTGCGTACGCATCAGCTTGCTGCAAGTGAAAATTTACATGATGCGCCGTTTTGGAATAAAGCGCAGCGTGATTTTCTAATCAGTCATTTAGTGCAAGATGATGATTGGGTAATTTGGATTGATGAGCTGAATCAGCAGTTGCATATGGATGCATATAAGCTGCAGCCAGCATAAATTTCATTTCTCCACAAATAAAAAAACACCTCCTCGGAGGTGTTTTTTTTATTTAGTGCAGTTTGCTTTGGCGTAATTCTGCAAACCAGTCTTCTTGGCGATATGGATTAAATGCAGGATGCTCAAGTAATGTGGTCAGTTTGAATTCTTGAGATTTGCCGTACTTATTTAGCCAGTGGCGCGTTAACGCAGGTTCCTGTTTTACTGCAGAGGCATAGGCCAGGTAGAAGTAAATGTCGCCATGTTCAGCTTTGGACATCGGTTTCATAATCTGCTGGGTAATCAGGGCATAGCGCTGCTCTTGGGTAATTTCAAAAAATATCATATAAGCTTTGGCTAAATGTACAGACAAATTGATGTATAGCTCAATCGGCATTTCTTCAAATTCAATCCGGCTTTGCTCAAGTAGAACAATGGCTTCTTGCAGAAAATACACTTGTTCTTGATGGTTCTTACTTAAATTAACCAATTGCAGGCGTAAGTCTGCACGCTCAAGAGCAAGTTCAGGGCTGTTGCCTTGTAGAAATAATTGATCGGTTTCGCCAATACGCTGAATAATTTTATGACTGTTTTGACGCATCGGGTACATCCTCATCTATGAATGACTCATATATGAGGATAGTTTAAGGGATTTAAAGGAGGAATCTCGAATTACCACATCGAGTTGTCATTACGTAGCCAAGCCGTAATCGATAAACGTTGATGTTTTGCTTCGAGTACCTCGTGTAATAGGTCACTTTGGAATAACGCAATGCGATTTGGTTTGGGTTCTAAAATATGCCAAACATCATTCTTATCTTGTAAGCGCAATTCACCGCCCCAGTCGGCTTGCCAATATTCATGCAAATAATAAACCGCTGAAATGACACGTCCATTTTTGCCTTGAGGATTATCTTTGTGTAGTGCATAAAACTCACCTGCGTTATAACAAGCAAAATGTGCTTCGACTTCGTGAATGTTAGAAAAAAATGCGCGATTAAATTGTTCTGATAAATGTTCTAAGGCTTGAACGTGTTCTTGTGCGACATCTAATGTGTCGTTAATCCATAAAATATGATCACTTCTAATTTTACTGATGACCCCATTTTGTACGGCTGCATCCCTAAATTTATTTAAATTTGACATACATTCTTCAACAAGTGCATGTATATATTCAGCAGGATAAGCGTCATCAATAATGCTAAACCCGTGTTGATCTAAATCATCGAGGATTTGATCAACCGGCCAAGACTTTGGGAGAAAGGCTGTTTCCATATACGATCCATAAAGTTGTGGAAAAAAAGGTGACGTATTCTAGAGCAAGAATAGCATCGGAATGAAACTATTTTTCATGCTAAAATGTCCGTTGATATTAGGAATTAAAGAAACATGAATTACCGTCACCATTTCCATGCAGGCAACTTTGCCGACGTGATGAAGCACGTTTTGCTGCTTCAGTTATTAAGTCGACTGAATGCAAAAGATAAACCTTATCGCTATGTAGATACACATGGTGGTGCAGGTAAATATGATCTTTCGACCTCTGAAGCACAGAAATCAGGTGAGTTTTTAAATGGTATTCATCGTTTAGTTAAGCTCGATGATTCGATTAAACGAAATGCGCCTGAAGGTATTCAACAATATTTAAAAGTTGTTGAAAAAATGCGTGAAAACTTTGGCAAAGGCGCTTATCCAGGCTCTCCGTGGTTCGCACTTGAAGGCATGCGTGAAACTGATAAGGCAACGATTTTTGAAATGCAGCGCGATGTATTCCAACAATTGCGCCACAATATTTTTGATAAACGTGCAGGTTTGCATGAGCGTGATGCTTACGAAGGTTTACTGGGTGTAATTCCACCAAAAGAAAAACGTGGTTTGGTCATGATTGACCCGCCTTACGAATTAGAACGTAAAGATTTTCCACAGCTTGTAGAATTGTTGGTGGCTGCTTATAAAAAATGGCCGACAGGCGTTTTTGCGGTATGGTATCCAATTAAAGACCGCGCGATGATTGAACGTTTTGAAAAGAAAATGTACAAAACCGGCATTCGTCGTCAGTTGGTTTGCGAAATTTGTGTATGGCCAGATGACACTCCAGTTGGTTTGAATGGTTGTGGTTTACTGGTGATTAACCCACCTTGGAAATTCTCTGAAGATGCGGACGAAGCATTACAATGGTTGTTCCCACATCTTCGTATGAATGAAAATGGTGGTCATGCAGCCGTACGTTGGTTGGTTGGCGAATAATTTTAAACTTGAAAAAGAAAGGTCACAGTTAGGATCGAACAATGACAAATACAAATAAACCTGAGCGGGAAATTTCTTCAAAGGATGAAAATGCATTTGATGGCATTACATTTGAAGTTGAAGAAGAGGAGCATACCCATGAAGGGCATAAAGTGAAACGTCGTGGGATCTATCTGTGGCCAAACTTGATTACAACTGCAGCGTTGTTATCCGGCTTTTATTCAATAATTGCCAGTATGAATGGTGAGTTTCAACAAGCCATTTATGCCATTTTCCTTGCAGCATTATTTGATGGTTTGGATGGACGTGTCGCACGTGCTATCGGCGCACAAAGTCCTTTTGGTGAACAGTTTGACTCGTTGTCGGACTTGCTAGCATTTGGTGTTGCACCTGCCATTTTAATGTATAGCTGGAGTCTAAATGACTTAGGCCGTATTGGCCTGGCAGCATGTTTTGTTTACACCGCATGTGCAGCCTTCCGTTTGGCACGTTTTAACGTACAAATTGGGGTTGTCGATAAACGTTATTTTATTGGTGTTGCAAGTCCACTCGCAGCCGTTATGATTATTTCATTGGTATGGGTAGGTATGGATATCCCTGCGGTCTTCGACTTACGCGAAACAGGTATTCAGATTTTTAATGCGGTAGTGATTATTGCAGTGGGTCTATTGATGATCTCAAATGTAAAATACTATTCATTTAAAACTGTGGATCGCCGCCGTGTTCCATTTGCGGTGTTGCCAATCATAGTCTTCATTTTAGCTGCTGTAACGTATAATATTCCAATGGGTATTTTAATTATTTCAGTAATTTATGCATTGTCTGGATTTGTCACAACCCTAATGGCAAAAAAGGCTGAAGCATGAGTTAAAACATGAAATAAAAATGAAAAGGAGCTTGATATGCAGATATTTCAAGATTTCTTGGATCAATCAAGACGATTGAATCAAGCTCCAGATTTACAACATAAAAAAATAAATCTACATGCGCCGAATACGCCTTACCCTTCAATCCATTATGGACTCTGTCTACCGAATCTTCCTGCGCCCTTACATTATCTTAACTTTATAAGTTGGCTCGGGCAGCCTCAGATTCCCGCTTTTCAAAATCCTGTGTCCATTCAACAAGATGAACTCAATACAGCCACAGTATTGACCAGTGTGAGCGGTCATATGGTTGGGCAATTACAATCATATTCCATCAAAGACGACTGTAGTCTGAGTGATACCGTCTTTAAATTTAGAGATAAAGAGCAGATTGGTTGGGATGGAGCGGTATTTCAAATCCATCGAGAAGATACTGAACTCAGTTTAGATTTGTCCGTGCAAACTACCGATATTTCTTCGTGTTTAATTAAGTTGAGATTAGGTCTTGCTGAATATTGGTCGGTGATGTGCCAATGTGAAGGGCAAATCAAATTTCAGGGCCAGATGTATGATGTAAATCAGTTGGCGGTTTTGTCTTATGCACAAATACGCAAGTTTCCATATTTACCTTTAGCGTTTTATACCCATCAGGTAATCAACCTTAGCCGACAGCGTCAAATCATCTTTATGCAAACGCGAGACCGCTATAACAATATTTTGAGCTCACGTTTATATCTAAGAGATTTAAATCAGAAGCAAGTTTTCATGGCAGACCAAGACGTGTTCTTTAAAGTCATGCGCGTTTATCCTGTGGTTAAAAACCCCAATTTGCAAAAAATGTATTTGCCACGTGAATTTGAATGGATTTACCAAAATGACAAACTAAAAATACATATACAAGCGCAGAGCCGTGGGGATTTTAAATTTGGACTCGGCGCTGGCTATGCAGGAAGCTTTAACTATCAAATTAAAATTAATGACGAAATCGAGTGTGGGGAGGGTGGCTACTGTGAATATGTAGATTGTCGAGCTTTAAAATGGCAAGAAAAGAATGAAAAAGATAAATTAACGGACAAATATGGAAATATTGTCCCTTTTATGCTCAAAAAATAGTAAAAAAACTTAATTTAGTAGAATAAATAAACAAACGTAATGAAAAACTAAAAATAAATGGAAAAGGGTGTTGCAACAGATGTGAAATGCTGTAGAATGCACATCCATCGGCGGTGATGAAGATTAAAACTTCTGATAAAACAATGACTTGGTTGAATTGATTAAGTTGGGTTTTATTTTTTAAGTTTAAAAATAATTTGAATTACT
>NZ_LQXP01000047.1:0-21197 GCF_003268405.1 Acinetobacter sp. CFCC 11171
GAAAAAACCTCAAACCATTATTTGAGGTTTTTTTTCGTCTGCTGTTTTTTAGTTGTTGATATTTTGCACAGTTTAACTGATACAATCGATGCCAGATGATGAGCCCAATGGCTATAAGAAAATTATTAAAAAATAAGGGTTAAGGTTATGAAAAAAATATTATTTCCTGTTTTGATCGGCATGAGTGCCTTGCTGAGCGCATGTGGTGGCGGGGGCGGCAGTAATGTCGATTCTTCCTATTCTAAAACCATTATCCAAAATGGTGTGACCTATGAATGTAAAAGTGAAAATGCAGCAGCGCTTTGTGATAATGGCAATTGCTCTTCCTGTGAATCATCGCTCGATAAAATAATTACAGCATCGTGCAGCACCAGTATTTCCGCAGGGCAAACAATTTATGCCGTGACCAAAACGGGCTGTGTATCCAATATGAAATCGGGCAGCAGAATAACTGCAGCATGTGATAATGGTCTGCTTAAATTAAAAGTTGGATCTAACTTTAGCTTAAATCAGGTGATTAACACGGGTACGACGATGAGCTCTGGTGAATATATTGTCGGCACAGAAGTGCTCCGCTGCAGGCTTTAATCAAATGAACATAGTTTCGTGGAGTGACAGTTGAAGCGACTTCAATATGCGGCGCTTGGACTGCTCTGTTTTGCACTGGGCTATATTGCGGCATCGTGGAATGACCAACCAAGCTTGACGTCGCCGCCACCTGAGCACTCGCTTGTCTCTTTGGCGACGAGTAATCCTGTGGCACTCTTGGCTTTAGATCAAGATGCCTCGGATCAATCTCATTCTAAAGATATACAGCAACAACTCAAAAGCCAACATCGTCAGCTACAGAGCATTATTCAGCAGACTTCAGATCAACAATTGGGGCAATATTTACAGCAGGCATTTCCCAATTATAGTTTTGCAGGGATTCAAAATAAGCAGCAGTTTGCGCAGCAGATGTTAGACGAATTTCTACAAGCCAAAAATGATCCGCAGCAGCGATTGGCAGGGCAAGCGTATGTGACTGATCAATCACAGACAGATGTAGAGCAAGTTTTACCTCGTGAAATCTATGTGACACAGCCGTTGTATGCACATTTTGATACCATGGGTAAAGTTCCAAACCATATGCAAGTCATGGTGCGTTGGACGCATCGTGATAGCGGTGAAGTGCTGCTCTTTACGCCACGCAAAGTCAGTGAGCAACAGCAACAAAACTGGGTGAGTTTCTATCCTATGACTGGATGGAAAACTGGTCACTATGATGTGAAATATTATCAAATGAATGATCAATTAAGCCCGATTGCACAGACCAGTTTTTATATACAGCACGTGATTGAGTAAATATTTGAAGCTCAAATTTTATCGCTGAAGCTATGACGTAAGTGCTAGTTTCCGACCCTAAAAATTCGATTAAACTGATAAAAAAAACAACCAATGAATCCCCGCAATGAAAGATCTTTTCTCTACAGGGAGTGCGCTGTATCAACAAGCACGTCCAAGTTATTCTGCTGAAGTTGTCGATAGCATCTCGCAGCATGTTGCCGTGCGTGAACTGGCATGGGACTGTGGTGCAGGTTCAGGTCAATTTACCAAAGGTTTGGCGTCCTATTTTCAACAGGTTTTAGCGACAGATCTGAGTGCCGAACAATTGGCACAAGCACCCAATTTAGACAATGTGCGTTATGAGCAAGCTAGCGCAGAACATTGTCCGCTTGCTGACCATTCAGCGGATTTAATTACAGTTGCGCAAGCGATTCATTGGTTCGATTTTGCTGCCTTTTATGCGGAAGTACGACGAGTATTGAAACCCCATGGTCACATCGCCATTGTGGGCTATGGTCTGATTCAATTTGAACATGCGGAATTAAACCAGCTTTTACAGGATCTGTATTTTGTCACGTTAAAGGGCTATTGGGACGTTGAACGTCGTTACATTGACGAAGAATATCGCAGTATTCCGTTTCCATTTCAGGAGTTAGCGACACCTCAGCTGTTTTTAAATTATAGGTGGAGTGCACAGCAAATTTTAGACTATTTGCAAACATGGTCTGGATTAAAACACTACCAAAAACAACATCCAACACATCAACCGTGTGCAACTTTGAACGACTTCTTTAGCCGTCATCCGCAGCAAGAGTTTGCTTTGTCATTTCCTGTGCTGTTAAGAATCGGGACAGTATAAAAAAGAAAAAGTAGCCGCAATATAGATAGATAAAGGATGAAATCTTAAGTCTAGAATGAGCAACGTGAGGTTTGAATCGGCTGTACTTTCGTGCCGTTTGTCGGGGTTCAATCTAGTAAGTTGATTAATTGTTGTACAATAATGGCAGTGTAAATTTTTTCAATTTTTTATTTTTAAATCTCTCGGAATGAACATGATGAATCTCCCTAAATCTGTTTCCGTTTTGGTTTTTGTTAGCGCAGCAATGACGGCTATGAGTACTTTGGCTGCGGAAAAAGCCACTACAAAAGCTGAGGATACCGAACAAAAAGCTATCCAGATGCCTGCTTTAACCATTATGGCAGAGCGTGAAATGCGTGCAGAGACGGGCATTGTTGAGTATCAAGAGCAGGTGGATCGCCGTAAAGCCTTACAGCAACGGGTGATGCAACTTGAGCGCGATACGCAAAACAAAGGTGTCGATGCAACAATCGTATCAAATGTAGATGTCTTGCACTGCGACAGCAGTGCCTGATATGTCGAATTTATCGCCTTTGATGCAGCAGCATGTTTTAGATATTGCCGCAGGTTTGCAGTCTTCTGACCCACGCAATGGTTTATATATTATGTTGCAACCCTTTGGGATAGACCGAAATGCGACCAATGTGCAAATCAGTCGTGATCAAATCAATCTCGGCAATATTGACCGTCAGTTAAATACCAATCCGATCAAGACCCCATAATCGAATACATCTCTACAGCAAATAGAAGGCGAAAATTCATGTTTTATCCATGAATTTTCGTTTTGATGACATGCGCAATTTAAGACTTTCTATATTGATGATTTCAAATAGCCTCCTTAAAAAGCATGGCTATTTTATCGTCAATCTTCAAACTTTTGGTTAAACTGAATAAAAGGGCATTCGGAGCTCATTATGCCGCGTATCTTTGTTGTCTTGGCCAGTGCAACGGTATTGGTCTTTGGATGGATGTTTTATCAATATTCAGTACAGCAAAAAGAAGCTGTGCAACTCTCGACCTATGAAACGGTTTTGCGCGAAAAAACCGAGCAAATTTTTCAGCAAGCTCAGCACTGGGAAGAACCGATACAACTTAATGTGACAGATGCACGGCTAACGGGTGATTATAAAATCATGTCGGATTTTATTTTGAGCCAAATGCTGCAGCGTGCAGAAGCGCGAAATCAGTATATTCGTGATCTTAAAGCACTGAATTGGGATAAATTTCTTGATATCGATCGCTTATTAAAAGATAAAAAAAACCAATATCAAGAGACTGAGCAAATGCTGCAGCAGGTGCATGCAGTGGTCGATGCTTATGAGCAAAAAACCACACAGCAAGAGGAAAATGGTTTAGCTCAGGCCAAACAGTTGGCGGTCAAACAGGTGTTTCGTCAGCAAATTGCCCAGAGTTTAAGAGACAGTCGTGATAGTGATGAGTCGCATGCTTTATTTGAGTTAGAAAAGCAAAGCTTGGCGAAGGCTGATGAGCTCTTTGCTGTGCTGAAAGCCAATAAATGGGAAAAGAAAAATAAATTATTTATGTTCTATGAAGATGCGCCTTTAAAGCAGTTTAATCAGCTTTATACAGAGATGTTAGCGCTTAATGCGCAAATGGATGAGATCCGCCAAAAGAACCGTTCAGAGTTGAAACAAAAGCTTTAACTGACTGTCATCTCTCTTTCAAATTTGCGCGATAAAGTGGCTTATAGCAGGGTTTTACATCATATAGAGGTCCATGCTCATGCGAGCTATTCAGATTTTTGATGATATTCAGCAGGTCTATATCGACTTTATCGCGAACCGCCAATATCCACGTTTGGAAAGTTTAAACAATTGGGGCAAGAACCGTTTTTTCTTCAATCAGTATTTTCGCATGATTGAAGATTGGCATCTGACTGAACAGATTGTGATTGAATTTAATCAACAATTTTATAGTTTGGATACAGGGACGGCGCCTGACTTTATGGATCAAGATAAATACATGGCTTGGTTGATGGAACAATTACAAATACTAAAATAAGTCCTTCTCATTCAAATTATTCAGCACAGCTTCGAGACATGTTATACAAGTGAAAGCCATCCTTTAGCGGATGGCTTTTTTGTTGCTATCGAGCATCAATTTGGGAGCTGAGTTCCGAACTAGCATGAATAACGCAAAAAACATTGGCTTTAAAACAGTCTTCGATTGTTTAAATTGCAAATTTAATACAACTATTAATCAATAGTGTGACTTAAATCACTTAAAATACGCCGAAAATTTAAACATAAATTTTTAGCTAGCAGCCCATATCGCATAAGAAGCTGAGCTGTATTGAACTTGCAAGCATTCTAACCTTAGACCGATTGGCTTTGAATGAAAGGTTTATCGCCATTTTTAGAGACGATTTTTTTAGCGTATGAAAAAATTAATACTGCTATGGCTTGCCATATGTGCGGTTTCATTGGTGTCGATAGGCTATACCTATGAATTATTTATTAGCCCTGTTTGGGTGGTAAATGCATTCGCGGCCTATGGCATGATTTTAATGCGGAAGCATTTAAGCCACGACTTACTGATCGTGCTCTATGCTTTTAGTGCGATCTTTGTGGCTTCGCTGATGGTCGATCCCGCCAAGACATTAGAGGATAAATTTCTCCTGTGTGCGATTTCGGCATTTCAAATTTGGGTATTTATTAAAGCCTATTTGGCACTGAGCCATTTAAAAAAGCGCCGCTTTAAACGAACCCTGATGCTAACTGTTCCGAGTATCGTGAGTGGTTTTGCAGGCAGTCTATTATTCGTGGCGTGTTTTCAGATGGATAACCAGTACTTTGCCTTTGTTGATTATTTTCTAGAGCAATTTGCAACAAGTTTGGCTGTGGTGTGTTTATTATTTGGTGTTCAGCGCTGGATGAATGTACCGTGGATAGATTATGGCTATCTGATCGTGGCATTGGCCGTGCAATATGTGATCTCAAATGATCAGATCTTCTATGCCTGCATGGTCTTGCCTTTATTGATGTGTTATTACGCGATCAAATACGACCTCAAAACTTTTTGCTGGCTGATTGGTTTAATGACGCTGATCTGTGGCTGGTATGGTGCCATGCCATTGGCTGGGGAATATTGGTCAGATGCACAGGTACATATGCTCTCGCGGATCAGTTCTTATCGTTTGGCATTGGGTATTTATCTGATCATTTTTCTGTTTATTTGTGAGCTATATGCACGAAATAAACGCCTGTATTTGGCTTTGCAACGTGTAAGTTTTTGCGATGAGTTGACGGGGCTGAAAAATCGCCATGCCTTTAAAGAACAAATATTTATAGAGGGTGCGGTTGATAAAGGCTGTGTCATTTTGCTCGATGTCGATAATTTTAAAAAAATTAATGACCAATATGGACACCAAATTGGGGACAGTGTTTTGGTGCATTTGGCAAAAATCTTAAAAAATTGTAGTCCTCGCGCGAGTTTTATCAGTCGCTGGGGCGGTGAAGAATTTTTAATTTTGCTCGAAGGTGCCGATTTGGAGCAGGGTAAAATGTTGTGTGAAACAATTTTGGAACGCTGCGAACATGTGCCGTTTCGAAAAGATCAATTAAGGCTAGATGTCAGCTTTAGTATGGGCTTGGCCGAGTTTCAACAGCTGAATTTGTCCAATTACTCCACGACTCTACAGCAGGTCGATGCCTGCCTATATCAGGCGAAATCACAGGGGAAAAATCAGTTTGTTTATCAAAAGATTATTCCGTTAGCAGAAAGCAGTATTGCAGTCTAAATCGGCATAAAAAAAGATGCCGTGAAGGCATCTTTTTTTTAGCATTTAATCAACGATTAAGCTGCTTTTTTAAACCAAGAAAAGAAACCTTTTTTCTCAGCTTTTGCTGCTTCAGCTTTTTTCTCTGCACATTTTTTAGCACAGTCTTTTTTCGCTTCAGCTTTTACTTCTTCAGTTTTAGTTTCAACAGCTTCTTTTGCATCAGTTGCTTTTTCTACAGCCGCATCTTTTGCTTCAACAGTTTTTGCAACGACAGCATCTTTAGTTGCTACAGTTTTTGCTACAGTCGCGTCTTTTACTGCAACAGTGTTCGCAACAACAGCGTCTTTAGCCGCTACAGTTTTTGCTAAAGTTGCATCTTTTGCTGCAACTGCAGTTTCTTTAGTTGCTGCTGCTTTTTCTACAACTGCTTTTTTCATGTCAGCAGTTTTTGCTTTAGTAGTTTCTTTCACCGTTAAAGTTTTAGTTTGAGTCGCTTTTTCTGCAACAGCCACTTGAGTTTTAGCAGCATCTTTAGTTGCTTGAGCAGCAGCTACAGTTGCAGTTTTCGCTTGTGTAGCTTGAGCTTTTACAGCTTCAACAGCAGTCGCAGGTTTTTTTTCTACAGCAGTAGTTGCCATAGCAGAAGTTGTAGCAGCAACTAAAGCAACAGCTAAAGTAGTTTTGATCGCGTTCATAGTCATCACTCTATAAAACTTAGTTAAAATAAGGCATTGTAAATTTTATGCCTTATCAACAGCGCTTAGGTTACACGGCACAGAGTGAGGGATTTGATTGTGTGAATATTCCACCAATGTTACAAACGGATAACATGGTGTTACGCAGAAAAACAAACAAAAACAGCGTACATTGCACAGCATTCGAAATTTTCAATTCAAAGCTGATTTAAAATCACTGTTAAAGCCGTTATGGTGAATATACATTTCCGCTATTGGTATGGCATAAAAATAACGTCGCATGAGGGATAACTATAGATGCAGCAGCTTATTTGTTATAAACAGCTCCCTGTGTGGACACAGCAGTCGATTCCACACGGTTTTAAACAACAGCACAATACTAAAGCAGGCACATGGGCAAAACTCACCGTGCTGCAAGGTGAAGTAAATTTTGCCATGTTAGATGCGTCTGGAAATGTCCTTTCCACGCATGTATTTAGTCCAGACCTACCATCGCCGTTTATCGAACCGCAGGCGTGGCACAAGATTGTCTCTGCGAGTGACGATGTGCAATGTCAGTTGAATTTTTATTGTTTAGCGCAGGACTATTTTTATAAGAAGTATCAACTCAGCCCAACACATTCAGAACTTTTGGCAGCAACACCATATTTGCAAGGTGGTCGAGCTTTGGATGTCGGCTGTGGTCAGGGGCGTAATTCGCTGTACTTAAGTCAGTTGTCTGAGCAGCGTTTTGAGGTGGATGCATGGGATGTCAATCCACACAGTTTGCACAAGCTGCAAGAGGTGATCGCTGCGGAAGGCATTGAAAATATTCATGTACAGCAGCGTGATCTAAACGCTGATCCAAGCATTACAGGTACATACGACTTTATTTGCTGTACTGTGGTGATGATGTTTTTAGAGGCCAATACAGTCAAGCCGCTGATTCAGCAGATTCAGAAAGCGACAAATATCAATGGTTATAACCTTATAGTTTGCGCGATGGATACGCCTGATATTCCTGCTCAGCCAGACTTTCCTTTTAGCTTTAAAGCAGGAGAGTTAAGTGCTTTGTATGCGGGCTGGAACATTGTGAAATACAATGAAAATGTCGGTGATTTACATCGGGTGGATGCGCAGGGAAATCGGATTCAACAGCATTTTGCGACTTTGTTGGCGCAGAAAATTTAAGCCAAGAATTGTAGGATGTTGAGTTGAAGGATTGGTGATCAACTCAACACTTACTTTACTTAAACTGAAAAAAGGGAACCATTTTTGAGTTAGTTTGGTAGTACTTATATGTAGGTCGAGTAATTTAATAAAATGTACCCAAATGAGTAATTAAGGTTAATAAATGATGTTGATTATTTTTTTAGTGGTCATAGAATATTTTAACGAAATGAATTTTTAAACTTATTTAGAGCTGACCCTTGTTAAGCCTAAATGTGGTAAATTTGAACACTCAATCTCTGTTGTTGCATGCTGAAAAGCGTTGTACTCAGCATGCAACTTTATATCTGAGCCTGAACTTAATTTACTTTAGTTTCAAACAATGGATTAAGGATTTGGTCTGCTTGTAAATTATGGTTATTAGTAGAGTAGATTCTACCTTTAAGTAAGTCAGCTTTATGCCATTCAAATGTTTGTTTATCTAAGTCTAATAAACGAACTGAGTATTGCTGACCTTCCTTAGGCATGTATGTTGTAACTATTCCAGCACCTGCACCCATAGTTGCTAGTGTTACACCTACACTTAAGGCACCCATTGCAAATTTACTTCCTACAGATGCATTCAATCCATCAAGCGAAACTAAAAAAATATAGTTTGAGTTTGCCCATTCTTTTAAAGTCTTGACAGTTGTTTCATCAAGCTGAGGCATATCTAGTTTTGCATTTCTATTTCGAACATTTGATAAATTTACAGCATCTGTTTTGGCTATAAACTGAGTAAGTGCAAATGCTGCTGCACGTTGATCATCAGTCATATTGCTATTTTGATTTAGAAGAGGATATGTGCTGATAGGCGCTCTTTTAGAATTGCTATCAACCTGAAATTCGTATTTTTTAAGCTGTTCTTCAGGCATTGAACCACAAATAAACGGCGTAGCAGAGGTACTAACAGTGACATTATGTTGGTTTAACTGTTGTGTAAAAGTTTGAATAAACTTCTCACTTGTAAGTTTAGTAGGCTCGATGAGTACTAAATCTTTCCCTAATTCATTGGTTAAAAGGCATGAGTTCACAAAAATCGCTACAGGTTTTACTTGGATTGCAGCTTGGGTCTGATTTAATTTTTGGCGCGACTCTTCGGAGATTTTTGTTGTTGCACAACCTGTAAATGCAAGACTGGCGATCAGTGGTAACACAATATTTTTCATAGAAACTCTTGTTTGGTTTTGTTTGATTTCTATGCGTATTATGCATAAATTGTGTTAATAATCTAATTAAATCTTTATTAAAAAACCCCGCACTAAGCGGGGTTTCTTTTGTCGACGTATTTAAGAATTAAACACGTTCGATAATGGTCGCGATACCTTGACCCAAACCGATACACATAGTCGCAAGACCGATTTGCGTATCTTGCTGTTCCATTACGTTCAACAATGTTGTTGTGATACGCGCACCAGAACAACCCAATGGGTGACCTAATGCAATCGCACCACCGTTCAAGTTCACACGGTCTTGTTGGTCATAAATGCCTAAGCCTTTAAGAACAGACAAACCTTGTGCTGCGAACGCTTCGTTCAATTCAAACGTTTGAATATCAGCAATTGACAAGCCAGCACGTTTAAGCGCTTTTTGAGTTGCTGGTACAGGACCATAACCCATGATCGCAGCATCACAGCCTGCAACCGCCATAGAACGAATCACAGCACGTGGCTTAAGACCTAAAGCTTGAGCACGTTCAGCAGACATCAGCAACATTGCAGAAGCACCATCAGACAAAGCTGAAGATGTTGCAGCAGTTACTGTACCGCCTTTCGGATCGAATACTGGACGTAAAGCTTGGAATGCTTCAAGGTTTGCATCAGGACGAATCACTTCATCGATATCGCACAGAATTTTGAAGCCATTTGTATCGTGACCTTCAACGCCCACGATTTCATTTTTGAAACGACCTTCTTGTGTTGCAGCCCAAGCACGGCGATGAGATTCCACACCAAACGCATCTTGTTCTTCACGCGAAATACCGTTCATACGACCTAACATTTCAGCCGTTAAGCCCATCATGTTAGACGCTTTTGCATAGTGCTTAGACGCTTCAGGGTTGATGTCGATGCCGTGCATCATGCCAACGTGACCCATGTGCTCTACACCACCAATGATGAAGATATCACCTTGGTTGGTTGCAATTTGCGCAGCCGCTGTGTGGATTGCTTGCATAGAAGAACCACAAAGACGGTTCACTGTTTGACCTGCAACAGTCTTTGGAAGATCAGCCAATAACGCAATGTTACGACCAATGTTCATACCTTGCTCTAGGGTTTGGTTTACACAGCCCCAGATTACGTCTTCAACTTCATTGGTATCAAACTGGTTACGAGCAACAAGCGCGCGTACTAATTCAGCAGATAAGCTGTCAGCACGTACGTTACGGAACATACCATTTTTGGTTTTACCCATTGCTGAACGTACGCCATCAACGATGACAACGTCACGTGGATTTAAAGTAGCCATTCACGTTGCTCCTTAACCGTAGAATTTTTTGTTGTTTGCAGCCATGTCACGCAACATTTGTGGCGCTTCATAAGCCTTACCTAAATACGCATATTTGTCGCAAAGCGCTACGTATTCAGCGACACCTGTTTGGTCGATGTAACGGCATGGACCACCACGGAATGGAGGGAAACCTACACCCATGATCATCGCCATATCTGCTTCAGCAGCCGTTGCAACGATGTTGTCTTCTAGGCAACGAACAGTTTCGTTACAGAACGTCAGCATCATACGGTCAATGATTTCTTGAGCGTCAAATTCACGTTTTTCCGCAGTTGCAACAGAAGCCACAAGTTCGTAAGCCACTGGATCAACCACTTTGGCTTTTTTACCTTTACGGTCAAGTTCGTATTTGTAGAAACCAACGTCATTCTTTTGACCAAGACGTTTGTTTTCGTACATGGTTAAAGTTGCGCCTTTGTAGTCTGGCTTCATGCGGTCAGGGAAACCTTCTGCCATCACTTCTGCACCGTGTACGCCTGTGTCGATACCCACAACGTCGATGAGGTAAGCAGGACCCATAGGCCAGCCGAATTTTTCCATCACTTTATCAACTTGTTGGAAGTCAGCACCGTCTTTCAATAGAAGGTCAAATGCACCAAAGTAAGGGAACAATACGCGGTTCACCAAGAAGCCTGGGCAGTCGTTAACTACGATTGGTGTTTTACCCATTTTCTGAGCAAGAACCACAGTCGTTGCGATTGCCTCAGCAGACGTCTTTTCACCACGGATCACTTCAACCAATGGCATCATGTGAACTGGGTTAAAGAAGTGCATACCTACGAAGTTTTCAGGACGTTGTAGGTTTTCAGCCAAACGTGTGATTGAAATGGTTGATGTGTTAGACGCAATGATCGTGTTTTCACGAACATTCTTTTCAGTTTCAGCAAGTACGATACCCTTAACTTTCGGGTTCTCTGTTACTGCCTCAATCACGATGTCCACTTCTTTAAACTCGTCATAGCTTAAAGTCGGACGGATGCGCGCAAGAGTTTCACCCATTTTCGCCGCAGTCATTTTTTTGCGATCAACTTGTTTAGTCAACAATTTGTTCGCTTCAGACATACCTAACGCCAATTGTGGGTTACCAATGTCTTTCATGATGATTGGTGTGCCTTTGCTTGCCGCTTGGTAAGCAATACCACCACCCATGATACCTGCGCCTAGTACAGCAGCTTGGTTGACAGGGTGAGCACCTTTTTCATATTTCTTCGAAGTTTTCTTCACAATTTGGTCGTTAAGGAATAAACCAATTAACGCACCTGCTTGTGGAGTCACAGCCGCTTTAGCAAAACCTTGCGCTTCGATTTTCAATGCTTCATCACGTGGAAGGCTTGCACCTGCTTGTAATGAGTCTAGAAGAAGTTTTGGCGCTGGGTATTGAGCAGGGTTTGCTTTTGCAAGAACTGCACCTTTCGCTGTATTGAATGCCATCATTTGTTCAAGCATGTTCAATTTAACAGGATCTAATTTTTCTTGACGTTTTGCTTTCCAGTCTACACGGCCAGCAATCGCTTGTTTCACAAGGTCAATTGCAGCGTCTTGTAGTTTGTCTGCAGCAACAACTGCATCAACAGCACCGTCTTTGAGCGCAGCAGCTGGCTTTTTCGGTGCAGCCATTGCCATCCATTCAACCGCATTGTCGATACCAATCACGCGGCTTAAACGAACCGTACCACCAAAACCAGGGTAGATACCCAGTTTGATTTCTGGAAGGCCAACTTGTGCAGCATCTGACATCACACGATAGTCACACACTAAGCACATTTCAAAACCGCCGCCCAATGCCATACCATTGATTGCAGCAACTTTAGGAACGTTTAGATCTTCAAACGCATTGAAGATGTCGTGAACAGGCAATGCCCAATCCACAATCGCTTGTTCGCCTTGAGCGAAGTTGTCACCGAATTCAGTGATATCTGCACCCACGATAAATGTAGATTTACCTGAAGTAACGATTAAACCTTTGATGTCACCGTTTGCTTTAACAGCGTCAATTGCAGCTTTAAAATCTTCAATTGTTGCGCGGTTAAATTTGTTGACCGACTCACCTTGTAAGTCAAAGCGGAATTCTGCAATTCCGTCCGAAAGCATTTGGACGGTAATGGCATTGCCAGCGTGGATCATGCCTGATCTCCTTTATTTTGGAGGACTTCTAAGTTGATGTTGTGAAGCGAGTACGCGGTTCCTGCGTACACTTTATGCCTCGCTAATCTTACGATAACTATATCTAAAAAGAACATAACAAGTTGTATCAAGCCGTGACGCTAGGGTCATCAAAATTTCTTTTGGAAATAGCCTTCGGATCTGCCTTTAAACGCTATCGCTCTAATTAAATATGTTGAAGCTTATGTTTCAGTTCACATTTTTTTATAAATGTAAGCTATAGATTGAGATGCGAAAGAAAAAATCAAGAAAAAAGCAAGTGTATTTTTCGGCAGAATGGTCAATTCACTTTTAACATTGTCATTCATCTTTGGTGATACACAGTGTTCTATGCTGCTTATTTAGGCATCACTGAGCACTATGCTATACTCGCCGCGTTCTCAAAAGTTAATTTTTCATTAAGCACAATGCTTATTAGCACCAGGTCCTCATATGATTAAGTGGATTATCCTGGCGGTCTTTGTCATTTCTGCGTTTTATATCCAACAACGCGGTAAAGTCCGTCATTCATTTTATCGTCAGTTTTTTGATCATTCGACATTGCTCGCACCGATCAATTTTCTCATGTACATGTTTTCAAAAGTGCCGAGTCAACCCTATATCGACACGCAGCATTTTAAAGATTTAAAAGTCTTAGATGAAAACTGGGAAATGATTCGTGATGAAGCCAAGGCCTTGTATGAAAAAGGGGGCATCAAAGCATCGAGTACTTATGATGACCTTGGATTTAACTCGTTCTTTAAAACAGGTTGGAAACGCTTTTATTTAAAATGGTATGACTCAGCTCATCCTTCGGCTGCTGAACTTTGCCCAAAAACTACGGCCTTGTTAAAAAATTTACCCACTATTAAAGCCGCGATGTTTACTGAGTTGGCGCCCGACAGTCGTTTAGTTCGTCATCGTGATCCCTATGCAGGTTCATTGCGTTATCACTTGGGCTTACTGACGCCCAATGATGACCGTTGTTTTATTGATGTCGATGGTCAGCGGTACTCATGGCGTGACGGCGAGAGTGTGGTGTTTGATGAAACCTATATTCACTATGCTGAAAATAAAACGGATCAGAACCGGATCATTTTCTTTGCAGACGTTGAACGACCATTAAAGTCAAAGTGGATGGAAGCTTTTAACCATTGGTTTGGTAAAAATGTCATGACTGCTGCAAGTTCACCGAATGAAAGCGGTGATAAAACAGGTGGTTTAAATAAAGTATTTGGCTATGTCTATCAAATTCGCATAAAAGCCAAAGCCTTGAAAAAAACCAATCGTTCACTGTATTACTTTTTAAAGTGGTTCCTAATGTTGGGGTTGTTCTTCCTGATTTTTATACGTCCATATTTATTTTAAAAGTGGAATAAATATCGAAAAAATGCGCCCTTAGGGGCGTTTTTTTATGCTGACAGTCAGCGAAATATCAGTTATCGTGCAAGCAGAATAAAAATAATCATGCAGAGCAAATCAGCAAAAGCAGAAATAGTGTTAGCCAGAATAAGCTAGAACCAGAATAAGCCAGAAAAAATGTGCCAATAGACGAGGAATATGATGTTGACGTCCAAACTTAAGCCCATGCCAAACCATTGAGCTGAAAGAAAAGCGTCATCATCAATGATAGCCAAAACCCAAAGGTGAAAACGGTGGAAACATTGCAGACCTACTGCATAGAAACCCTGTGTAAACGCCTGAAGGGAAGGATTTGGCGGGAAGGGGATCCGATTCATGAAAGCAACCAACCAAACATTGATGCATCAAATGCATATTTCGATGCAAGATATAGAACGACGTAAACAGTTGCTTGGCTTGACTGATTTAGAGCTGGCGGAACTGGCTTCGATTGGTGGAATTGTGGCGCCAATACTCGACAGTATGGTCGATGAATTTTATGAAAATCAGACCTCAATTCCAGAAATTGCCACTTTGATTGGTGATCTTGATACCTTGAAGCGTTTGCAACGCGCGCAGCACCAGTATTTATTGGACTTATTTTCGGGACGCTATGACAGCGCTTATGTGAATAACCGTTTACGGATTGGTTTGGTTCATAAGCGTATAGGTGTAGAGCCGAAATTGTATCTCTCTGCGGTGCATACCCTAAAGACTATGTTGTTCCGCTTAATTCAGCGTACCTTTAATGATACGGAACAGTATCAGCGGATTATTATCACCTTGGAAAAGCTCTTTATGTTCGACACCACATTGGTGGTGGAAACCTATGTATGGAGTTTGATTAATGAGGTGAAGATCTCCCGTGAAAAAATGGAACAGTATGCGCATGCGCTAGAGTTTCGTGCACAAGAAATGGAAGAACTTTCACAGCGCGATCCATTAACAGGACTGTTAAATGTCCGGCATTTATCGACCTTATTGACCAGTATTTTATATACCGCACAGCGTAATCATGAACCCGTAACAGTAGTGTTTATTGATATCAATGATTTTAAAAAGATCAATGATGAACAAGGTCATCCACGTGGAGATCAGGTACTACAAACGGTTGCTGCGGCCATAAAGTCGGTTGCACGTTTAGATGATCATTGCTTCCGTTATGGCGGAGACGAATTTTGTTTGGTCTTGCCGGGATGTAGTGAAAAGCATGTGGAAGCGAGTTTTATCCCGCGTTTATTAGAAGCGGTGGCTGAAATGGAAGCAAGCTTAAGTTTAAGTATTGGGCTGTGTCAAACAGACCATCAGCAAGGCTATATAGATGCCATGAGTTTGGTACAACAAGCCGATGCTAAAATGTATCAAGAGAAAAAGAATTATAAACGTTTGCAGGAACAACCTATATCGAAAGAAGCGTGATTCGAGCGTAAAGAACGCCAAAAATGACAATTGATGAATAGCGGTACTTGAGCGAAATGGTTCTCCATATTCTTGAAAATAATGTGATAAATACGCTTATTTCCTGCAAAAATAAAAGCTGAAATAGCAGATGCATCCTTCAAAATCTTGTATAGAATAAAAGCAGTTGATGGGGGATAAGATGCAAGTTTTTCGTTCAAAAAAAGATTGGTGGGTGGTGGCGTTTATTGTTTGTATGAGCGGTTTACTCATTCAATTATTACTCACCATGCATGCCAAAGGCACGATGCAACAATATCCTCTTCATACCGCGGTGTATATTTTGACGGTGTTATTGCTGTGGTGGCCAATATTCAATACACGTTATCAAATTTCCGCTACAGAATTAAACGTCCGTAGCATGTTTCTACGTTGGCAAATTCCTTTGCAGGATATCCAACGCATCAGTGCAAGTCAGGATTTGTCTGCGGCACCTGCGCTTTCCATTAAACGTTTAAAAATTGAATATCTTCGAGATGGCAAAACCAAATTTGTCATGGTTTCACCGAAAGATCCGCAAGCTTTTGCTAAAGCGATTGGTGTTCCAATTCAATAAATATAAGAATGCTGAATAAAGGTATGTGAGCATGCCTTTTAAAGACCAGTAAATTATTTAATAATAACCAATTGTCCAAGTTGTGCATCTAGGTGTATTTTAGTTTGTTCGGGATGATTCAAAAAATACACCGCCAAAATAGGTTCAAGTTCAACCCGTATTTTTCGTGCTAAATGTCGTGCGCCATAACGAATATCATGGTTCTTATAAAAATGTGCTTTGGCTGCATCTGTGAGTTTGATGCTGCGTTTTTGATGTTGTAGGCGTTGATTAAGTTTTTCCAGTTCAATCTCCACCAAACGAGGTAAAGCATCATCTTGAACGGGTTGATATTGCAGTACACGGTCAATACGGTTAATAAATTCAGGGTCGAATTTACGTTGCATGACTTTTTCAATAATGCTGCTGACCGGCACGCGTTTGAGACAAACCTTCTGTATTTTTTCGGGCAAAAAATTTAACTTATCTAGATATTGCTGTGCCGCTTGTGCACCGACATTGCTGGTCATAAAGATCATACAATTACGAAAGTCGATGGTTTTTGTACCTGAGGTTAGGGTTAATTTTCCGCTATCTAGCACATTCATTAAGCCGCGAAGCACTTCGGTTGACGCTTTTTCCAGTTCATCAAAAAGCACGATGCCCGGTCGGGTATGACTACCTGCAATGGCAACTTCATCAAATAAACTATGGCCTTCTTTCGAGCCGACATAGCCCGGAGGCGCACCAGTAATGGCAGCCGCATAATGTTCCTGTGCGAGCGTGTTCATATCAATACGGCAAAAGGCATCAGGTCGGCCATAAATCACTTCACTGATTAAACGCACAGTTTCGGTTTTACCAACACCTGTCGGTCCAAGCATTAAGGTTACGGAGAGCGGTCGTTCTGGACTGGAAAAATCAGCCTTGACCACATGCAGCATTTTTTCAATTTCGTCTAATGCTGCTTCTTGTCCAATGATCCGTTGCTTTAGGCGTTGCATAACGTCATGCGGTTCAAAATGAAAACGCGGCTTACCCATCAAACGGTTTTTTTCAGCAGTGCTATGCGTCGAAGTTGTCGGGTGTACGACATGGATGGCGGGATTGGCGTTCGTCATGCATCATGTTCCTAAAGCGGGATGTTTTGAGCATAGCAAATTTAGAATTTTGCATTAATAGCTTTTAGCAATCAGATCATTGCTATGAGCAACAATAAATTTGCGGGATTGCTTGAAAATGCAGGTAAAAGCATCACATCATGTCAAAGAGCAATATCGAAGATGGAACAAGGCAAAAGTGAACGAAAACGCACGCGAACATATTGAAAAAATTCTTGCCAATATGACGACTCTACCCGGTGTTTACCGCATGCTGGGTAAAGACGGTGAGTTGCTGTATGTGGGTAAAGCAAAGAATTTAAAAAATCGTGTGTCGAGTTATTTTGTGAAAACCATTGAGCATCCCAAGACGCAAGCCTTGGTCGCCCGTATTTATGATATTGAAACCTTGGTGGTGCGTTCTGAAACGGAAGCCCTATTGCTCGAACAAAACCTGATTAAGCTGCATCGTCCACCGTATAACATCATGCTGCGGGACGATAAATCTTATGTTTATATCTTTATTTCAGCCGATAAACCCTATCCACGAATTGCCGCAGGACGTGGGAAAGGTAAGCATCAAGCTGGTAAGTTTTTTGGGCCTTATCCGAGTGCCTATAACGCGCGTGACACTTTGGTGGTGCTGCAAAAATTGTTTAATGTGCGTCAGTGTGAAAATAGCTATTTTTCGCAGCGTAAACGACCATGCCTGCAATACCAAATTAAGCGCTGTTCCGCGCCTTGTGTGGGGTTGATCTCACCCGAAGATTACAAAGAAGATGTCAATAACTCGATTCGGTTTTTACAAGGCGACACTAAAGAGCTTAATCAAGAGCTGATTGGGAAAATGGAAGCTGCGGCCGAAGCACTCGAGTTTGAAAAGGCAGTGTTTTATCGTGATCGTATGGCACTGCTGCGTGATGTACAAACTCAGCAAGCGATTTATAAAGTCAAAGGCGAGGCAGATATCATTGCCATTGCTTATCAAGCTGGTGTGACCTGTGTGCAAATCATGCATGTGCGCAATGGCAAAATGCTCGGCGGAAAGAGTTATTTCCCTGATATGCAGGGTGATGATCTGGGTCAAATGCTCTCTGACTTCATTGCTAATTTTTACTTTCAGGTGGCAGACGAAATCCCTGCAGAACTCATCATCAATGTCGATATTCCAGATCGCAAAGACATGGAAGATGCACTACATCAGCACTTTGATAAAAAAATTCAAATCAAACATAAAGTGCGTGAAACCCGTGCAGAGTGGCAAGAGCTTGCACAAATGAATGTGCAGCACGCCATTAAAGGTAAACTGGCTGACCATTTTGAATTGAATGAGCGCTTTCATCAGTTAGAGCAAGTCGTTGGGCGGCCGATTGACAGTATTGAGTGTTTTGATATTTCTCATACTATGGGTGAGGCGACCATAGCGTCTTGTGTGGTCTTTGATGCGGGCGGCGCAAGAAAGCGCGACTATCGCCAATTTTCCATCAATGACATTACCGAAGGCGATGATTATGCTGCCATGCGTCAAGCGCTGACCCGCCGTTATAAAAAGCACATGTTGCCCGATTTGTTGTTAATTGACGGGGGTAAAGGTCAATTACACATGGCGATGGAAGTCATGCAAGAACTCGAGCTCGATGCCTTTATGGTCGGGGTGTCCAAAGGTGAGGGGCGTAAACCAGGTTTGGAAACCTTGCACTTTACCGATGGTGAAAAAATCCAATTGCCCGAAGACCATAAAGCCCTGCATTTGATTCAACAGGTTCGTGATGAAGCCCACCGATTTGCCATTACCAAACACCGAGCGAAACGAGATAAAAAGCGCGGCTCATCGGTACTTGAGGTGATTCCGGGCTTAGGGCCAAAACGTCGTCGGGATCTTTTAACCCATTTCGGCGGCATTCAAGGGGTGTTGAAGGCTTCTGAACATGATCTAAAACTTGTACCGGGTTTAGGTGATGTGATGGCGCGCACCATTTATAAAATCCTGCATGAATAGCGCGAACTAAGCCCAATCGATGACGGGTCAATCCTGAATTTGCCAAAATGATCA
Organism: Acinetobacter sp. CFCC 11171; assembly: GCF_003268405.1. Taxonomy (NCBI): domain Bacteria; kingdom Pseudomonadati; phylum Pseudomonadota; class Gammaproteobacteria; order Moraxellales; family Moraxellaceae; genus Acinetobacter; species Acinetobacter sp. CFCC 11171. The sequence goes on from NZ_LQXP01000047.1 coordinate 19,011, forward strand.
TTGACGCATGAGTCACTGATCATTCACATCATTTAATTTTTATACAATGATATAAAAATCAAAAATATGATCAGGGATGATGATGTCACTCGCACAGTTGTATCAACATATTGAACACAATGAATGGGTTGAGATTCCAGAAGGATGGTTGCAAGGACGTACGATCTATGGCGGCTTAGTGGCTGGCATGATGATGCACAAAGCCGTTGCCACCATTGCCGATCCGCAGCGACGTTTACTCAGTTGTAATGTGACCTTTGTTGGGCCAGTACAATTGGCGCCCGTGCGTTTAAGTGCTGAAATTTTAAGACAGGGCAAATCCGTCACCACCATCGAAGTTCGACTTTGGCAAGATGATGCCGTACAAAGCATTTTATTGGCGAGCTTTGGTGTTCCACGTGAATCAAGCATTGCCGTCAATCAGGAGCGTCAAGCACCCGATTTTCCTGAAGTGAGCAGCTTAAAGATTGCCGAACATCATCCACTTGCACCCCAGTGCTTTCAGCAAATGGATTTGGTCTGGGTAGATGGGCAGTATCCGTGTACAGCAAGTCAAAAGCCTGACTTTAGTGGTTGGATGCGTTTTAACCCAGAACGTCATGATAACCGTAAGATGACTGTTGCTGACCTAATGGTCTCGATGGATATGTGGCCGCCCGGCGTACTGCCTATGTACAAAACCATGGCGCCTGCGAGTTCTTTAACATGGACATTGACCTATGTACATCTCTTGCAATCAAACTTACATAATTGGCTTAAATATAAAGTATTTACCGACTACGCCGCGGATGGCTACGCTACAGAATATGCGCATTTATGGGATGAAAATAACCAGTTGATAGCGATTGCGCGACAGACTGTTACGGTGTTTGCCTAGTGACACTGAGGGGCATTTCGTATAAAGTGAGTGCAACTAACGATGGATAAATCCTCAAATTATTTTGCATTTTCATCGTGCATGAGGGGAAAACTGGGGTGTCTATGACAACAGGTCGAATCCTGAATATTCCTAATATTTTAACATTGGCACGAATTGCTTTAATTCCTGTGTTTTTGTTGGTGGCGTACTGGCCACCTGCAATGGGCGTGGGTGAACATGCTGCCAGCATGTCACGTCATATATTGCTGACCGCTATTTTTGTGATCGCAGCTGTCACTGACTGGTTTGATGGCTACCTTGCAAGAAGTTTAAATCAGACTTCAGCATTTGGACGTTTTCTCGATCCTGTTGCAGATAAACTGATGGTCGCAACTGCTTTGATCGTCTTGGTGCAATGGCAACCGACCATTTCGATGGCCTTTGCAGCGATTGTAATTATTTCACGTGAAATCACAGTGTCTGCCCTACGTGAGTGGATGGCTGAATTAGGCGCGCGTACCAGTGTTGCGGTTTCAACCGTTGGTAAATATAAAACAGCATTTCAGATGATTGCGATTTCAGTGTTCTTGCTAAATTGGCAACCCCTAGAAATGTTGGCGTATGGATTGCTCTATACAGCCGTGGTTTTAACGTTATGGTCGATGTTTATTTATTTAAAAGCCGCATGGCCGTATTTAAAGCAACCTTGATTTAAAGTAAGTTATTAAAAGCTCCGTGATCGGGGCTTTTTTATTGCCGAGTTTTTAGAAAAAATTGAGGGTTTGACTAGTTTGAACAGCGCTTCATTTGATTAGAGCTTGAAGTTAAATGTGAGACGTTAGTGCAAATTTTGGATAAAAAAATTCCCAGATTTTGGGGGAAATCTGGGAAGGAAAATCGGGGTTACTTATCGCTATTATGGAAGATGTTTCCATCTTCTTGATTGCTATTATAGGAAAGCAGATTTAGAAATACATGGAGTTTATTGTAGTGTAATGTTGTGTTTTATTGAGAAATGTATCACAAATTTACATTAAGAATTTTTGATACAAATTGGCCGATAACTTTGGTAGGTTTTGTTTGGATTTAAACAATGAAAATCGATATATGTGATGATAAAAATACATTTAACATTATTTAAATAATAAATTCATTTATTTAAGTTTAAATAAAATTGATCAATGGATAAAAGATATTTCAGCAATGATGAAGATCATTTCCCAATGAAAGCTTACACAGACGTCATCTTTGTTTTGCGAAAATAGCAGTGCTCCGAAGCACAAAAAAAGAGTCTTTTTAGGCTCCTTTTTGAAGTTTGAAGTTTGAAG